>JBLYYU010000064.1:0-6404 GCA_048550275.1 Polyangiales bacterium | reverse complement strand
GTCGAGCGGTGTCGCGAGGCTGTGATTCTTCGTCCCGGCCGGCGCGGGCCTGACGCTGTAGTCGATGTGGGAGTTCAGGTGCACGGGGGAGACGCTCGACCCTTGAAGGACGGTGATCCGCGCCTGATGAAGGTTCCCTTGAACCGTCGAGCCCCCGAACTGCGCCGCGTAGATCCCCGGCCCTTCAAAACGGGTGAGATTCTGGGCTTCCGTATTGGAGACGTAGACGTTTCCGTTGACCGGGTTGACGGCCATGTTGAAGTTGATCGTGCCGACATGCGGGAAGCTATCGACCTCGTTGAGGTCCGTCGCGTCGATCTCGAACACGTCGTAGTCGGGCAAGGAGAAGCGGATGCCGTTGCTCCAGTTTCGGGCCAGCTCGTCGCGCCATTGACCCGAGGCCTCGTCGAACTGCACGATGAGCCCACTCTCGGGCGCGTTGTCGCTCGCGAAGTTCGTCGAGGGACCCGGGAGGCCGCCCGGAAGTAGCCCAGCGACGAGGCCATTGGGCGAACGGATCCCGTCTCCTAAACAGGCAGAGGTGGAGAAGTAGTCGCAGACGATCCCGTCACTAGCGACGGCGGTCTGATTGCCCGAGTGAAAGACCGCCGCGTAAACCGAGCTCCCGTCGGCGCTGACGCTGAGTGCGCGCGGCGTATCGCCGAAGAGCTCGACGATCTTCAAAGGTGTCCCACCGATGCCGGTGCCTGGATTGTCGGCGTCGAAGACCCAGACGTCCGCGCGTGGCACGCTCGGCGTCGTGAGCTCGGGATCGCCGGCACCCGGTACTCCTGAAATCGACTCATGCGTACGGTGCTGGCCTCGGTGCGCGGTCGTGATGAACACACGTTCGCCCAAGGGGCCTGCGCCGTCCGGGTCGGTCATGACGATGTCGCGCGGCTCATCGCCAACCAGCAAGGTCCGAATCACTTGGCCCGCGACGAGGTCCACCACGCTGACGCTATCGGACAAATGGTTGACGACCCAGGCTTCGGTCCGTCCCGGCCGAATTGCCACGGCGCAGGGCTCCAGGCCGACCGGGATCGATGTGCGCCGCGTGATGCCGTTCGGGAGGACGTTGAACGTCTCGAGCCGGTTGTCGGGCGTGTTGACCGCGGCAAGAATCGCTCCATCAATCGCGAGCGGCCTGACAGGGCCGGTTTCAAACGCAACGAACGGAGGCTGAGCCCCGGCGGACGAGGCCGCGACAACGAGGACGACGGGGATGATCAGACACAAACGGGCGAGTCGATGCATGAGCCTATTCCTTGGGCAGGAGTCGGAAGAGGCACATCCAAGGTGCGCCCCTTCGAGAATAGTGAGTCCAGGCTATCACGGGTCCCAAAGATCTTGAGCGCGATCGCTTCGGTGAATTTAGATGAAGGACTGATGGACGCCGCTGGACCTTCCGAAATCGTCGGTAGCCCCGTCTGTGTCGAGAGTACGACAACCCCGCCGTGGTCGGAACGACGGGGGTCGTGTCCAACCGCGAGCGCGGCAACCAAGAAGGCTGGGCAGCCTACTGCGTTGACTTCTGCCGGGCCTGAGTAGACCATTGCCTTCTTGTTGGGTCGCTACGGGCGATTCTTTGCTTGGTTTTCTTTGAGCAACTCGAAGGGGCTGCCATGCACTACTTAGTTTTTTTCATTTCCGCTTTTTCCCTGATCGTTTGCGCGTGCGCTGAAACAGGAGACGCAGGGGGGGGCGCCGGCAACGGTGGGAATGTCGATCCCGGAATCGTCGCGGATCATCAAGATCTCGGCGCCTGTGCGGATGATTTGATGTGTCCGGGAGGCTTCGCTCAGCTCGCCGACGGTGGAGATCAGTTCGCGCTCCGCGATCTGGAATGCGTTTTGACCTCGCTGCGAGACCGCTTTCCCGGGGTCTATCGGGTCGAGCTCGACGACACCCACGCGCAAGGAACTGAAGTCCGTCTGCTCACTTTCGTGATCACGCCGTCGGGAGCTATCGAGGCTGCTGTAATGACGACCTTGGACACGAGCGAGGGCGAGCACTCCGAAACTTACCTGCCAACCGAGCGTTGCGAACCCAAACCGCCAGCGTTCTTCGAGGCTTGTCTCGACGAGGTTCGGCAGTGGGAGCAGTTTCAACCCTTCGACTGCGTGTTCCCGGCGATCGGAGAGGGGCCGCCCACCCCGTGGTTCGACAACTGCGTCGAGCAATCGCCCAGCTGTGAATAGCTCTCATGAGCAGGGCTGACCCCCTTTCCCGATCTGTGGACGCGCGGCTCCGTCAGCCGCTCGTAGTTCCATCGCTGGGGTCACCGCCATCACAGAGCCCCACTTCGGCGGGATTTCTGTGTCGAAATCGGGGCAGCCCAGTCATGGAGAGTAGACTCATCTAATCTTCGCGTATCCCGGGTCGGTTTACGGGTCGGGATGGGTAGTGCTAACGGTGCTGAGATGATCAGGCGAGCCGAGGGTTGCTGCTGATGTTTCGGCACTTCGAAAGAGAGGCGATTCGAGCGCTCGTCGGCGAGGCACTTGGACGTGACGTGCTTGAGAGGGTTCTGTCTGCAAACGAGATCGCAGAGTACTGGTCCGGCGCCGGCTATTTTCTGACTGTGGCGGACCCCGGCTTACCATCTGAGCGCGCTGTATTCGACGATCCCCTGACCATCGGCGCGAGTCCCAGCGTGCGTGTTGGCTTCATCGTCTTCGTCGAAGACAGCCAGCTCACTCTCGAGTGCCACGGATGGGGCGACAACGACGAGTTTCCGAGTAAATTCCGCGACAGCAAAGTCGCACTCTCAGTCGACGGCCGACCTGTCCTTCCTCAAGACATCCTCCGTCATGAGAACTGAGCCGCGGTTGCCATCGCCGAAGCTCATCCTGCGCCCATCCGAAGCTCGTCCCGCTCTTCGATGAAAGCGAAAAATTGGTTCCAACTCCGCGTCGCAGGGGGTCACCACGAAATCAAGGGATTCTGATTTCGGTCGGAATCCCTCGGTGGGCTGTGGCGCATATGTGCCACGCGTCTTCACTGTCCTCGCATCGGCGAAGGATAGGCGGAGACGACCGGACCCGCCATGAGGCGGCCGGCTAGCGCTGGGCGAGGATCGGGATGTAGCTCGGGTGCCACATCGCGCTGCGGGCAGTCGCCTCGATCTCGTCGTCAGGGATCACTCGCCCGAGATGCGCGTCACGTACCGAGCGCACGATTGCACAAGCAATGCGGAAGCTCACTCGCCGTAGATCATCCACACTCGGGAAGATGGCGCCTAGAGTCAGGCGCTCTTCGCTGACGCAACTGGCCAGGGTCTGCGCAGCGGTCAAGAACATTTCGTCGTTGATTTCACGGGTGTTCGAGACGATGGCTCCCAGTCCAACGCCGGGGAAGATGAACACGTTGTTGCTCTGCCCGATCACATGACGCTTCCCCTCGTAGGTCACATCGTCGAAGGGGCTACCCGTGGCCACCAGCGCCCGGCCGCCGCTCCATTCGAGGGCCTCTTTCGCAGTGCACTCCGACTTCGAGGTCGGGTTGGAGAGTGGTAGGATGACGGGTCGGTCCACGTGCTTCGCCATCTCCTCGATCATCTCGCGGGTGAAGGCACCCGGCTGGGCCGTCGCGCCCACGAGGACGGTCGGCTTGAACGCCCGAATCATCTCCACTGGGTTTGCATCGAGGCTCTGCGCGAGCCCATAGTGCTCGAGGCTCTCCGTGCTGAGCGCGAACTCGCGTTTGAAGGGCTCCCTGATCTCGCGCCTGGCGTGCAGCAGGCCTCGCGAGTCGAACGCGGCAATGGAGCGCTCGATCTCACGGTCGGTGGCTCCCGCCTGGCGCATGGCAGCCGACGTCAACCGTGCGATGCCGATGCACGCGCCCCCCGCTCCGATGAAGAGTATCCGCTGGTTACGAATCGCCTGCCCGGTGATCCGAAGTGCCGCAAAGATCCCGCCTAGCGTCACCGCGGCGGTGCCCTGAATGTCGTCGTTGAAGCTAGGGACTCGCTTCCGGTAGCGCTCGAGCAGAGTGAACGAATGCGTTTTGGCGAAGTCTTCCCACTGAATGATGGCGCGGGGGAACACGTCACGCACCGCCTGTACGAAGCGTTCGACGAAATCGAAGTACGCCTGACCTGTCAGCCTGGGCCCTCGGTAGCCGTTGTAGAGGGGGTCGTCCAGCAGCTCCTGGTTGTTCGTGCCCACGTCGAGACTCACCGGGAGGCACTTGGACGGATGAATGCCGGCGCCCGCCACGTAAAGCGCTAGCTTGCCGACCGGAATCCCCATCCCGCCGGCGCCGAGGTCGCCCAGCCCCAGGATGCGCTCGTTGTCCGTGACCACGAGCAACCGAATATCGCGAAACGGGGCGCTCTCTAGGACCTCGTGCACGTGCTCGATGTTGCTCGGGGTGATCCAGACGCCGCGTGCTGATCGAAGAATGTGACTGAATTGCTGGCAGGCCAAGCCGACGGTCGGCGTATAAACGATGGGGAGTAGCTCCGGCAGGTTCTCGACCAGCACGCGGTAGAAGAGCACCTCGTTTAGGTCTTGCAGTCTCGTGAGCCCGATGTACTTCTCGAGGTCAGTCGACTTCGCACGGATGTGCTCGAGCTCTAGCTCGACCTGTTGCTCGATTTCGAGCACCTGGTCGGGTAGCAAACCATTGAGGCCAAGCTGCCTGCGTTCCGCCTTCGTGTAGGCCAGCCCTTTGTTGGTCGACGGATTGTTGAGTAGCCACACCCCGCGCTTGCGGGTCACGATGCGGTCTTCCCCGCCAAGCTTCTGGTCGTATGTCTCGCGTTTCATGGTGGGAGTGACAAATAGCACATGACTCGACAGCACGCGTCGAGTGGTCTGCACATGCGGCAGGACCCATCTCCGTTTGCCTCCATTCTTGCCCGACCGGCCTGACGGCGGGCGGTGATCGCGAAGGTGACCCCCGGGACAGGACCGGAACCCTTGCGCTGCGCGATGTCATTCGCGGCGAACCCGCGCTGGGTGCCCGAACCGCAAGCCATCTGAAGTCGCTCATGCCGCGCCGAAGTTCCGCTTCAGCTGTCGATGTCGCCACGCGAATAGCTTTGGTACCACGGCCGCGAAGACGAGCTCTGCACCTGGGAGGCGGCCCTCCCATTCGAGCCTGTCGGTGATCACTGTCCCACCGTCACATGGTTCAACGACGCGTTCGTGCAGCCAAACGCGCTGGCTCGCCATGGTTGAACGTTCCACGAACCGGCGGCCCCGCTCTACTTCGACGAACGTGACATCGTCGAAGTCAACCGGCACAACTCCAAACAGGAGCATCCAACTGCGAAACAACCGCTTCCCCAGTTCCACGTTCGGTGGCGTGATGTCTTCGGTTCCGTCCGGAAAGGTCATGCGAAACCAAGGGCTGAGCTCGCGCGCGACACCCTGCACCGAGGTGCAGCCTGCCCATACGTCAGCCGGAGAAGCTGCCAAACGCGTGGAGATTTCGAACCGTCGCGTCACTTGCCCTGCATCATAGCCGATCGCTTGCGGGAGCAACTCGGGACACGTGTCCCAAACCTCGAGTCCATCAGGCGAAGCTCTGATTGCTCAGAAGTGGTACACGCCGCTCAACGCGGCCGTCAGCTCGTGCTCGACGATGTCCTCGGTCGGGATGTACGCGTAGCCGAGCTCGAGGTCGAGGCTCCAGCGTGGATTGAAGAAGTACGCACCGCCCATGACCCCACCGATCCCGAACGACATGATGTTCCCTTCGCCTTCTTTGGCTTCGCGCTCCCCCTCGAACACCCGGATGTTCCACGTGAGCACGAGCCCCAGAAAGCCTTCCCAAGGCCCTTTTCGAAGAAGCCCTTTCAAGATTAAATCGAACGGCGTGTCGAGACGCTCTTTGTTGAAGTAGAAGGGCTTTGCAATCGCGATCGCGAGGCGTTCGGGGATGAGCTCCCGGTCGTATGCGATGGTGAACCCGCCGAGATGCTCGCGCGTCTTCAGCGGCTCCCCGGTCTCTGCATCCTCACGGTCCCGAAGGATGTGAAAAGAATATGCCCCGCCGAACGAAAACCCGTTGAGCCACTCTGGCCCTTCTTCTTCCGCCGCTTCTTGGGCTTCGGCAGGCTCTTCTTCCGAGGCATGGGCCGTTCCATTCCACGCCGAGCACGCGAAGACCACTGCCACAGCGAAGATGCTCGATTGGGGCCTATTCACTTCGAAACCTCGGGGACGATGTCGAGCACGCCGTTGTCTTCTTTGTACTGCTCCCAGAGGGCGACCATCGCCCCGAGCTTCTCGGGCTCCTCGGCACCTAGGTCATGGATTTCCGCCGGATCCTTCGACAGGTCGAAGAGTTCCCACTCGCCGGTGCCCAGTGGCTTCGGCATCCGGTCGATTTTCCAGTTGCCGTCGATGAAGGCTTTGAAGCTAAACAGCTCGTCGCCGACTCGGCTCGCT
>JBLYYU010000063.1:0-13813 GCA_048550275.1 Polyangiales bacterium | reverse complement strand
TCGACGCGGACTCCTTCATCCGCGAAACGGTCGGTGTGAGGCGTGCGTGCGCGCTCGTATCCGTAGCAACCGAGGTGGTCGGCTCTCAGTGTGTCGACCGTGATGAGTAGCACGTTCGGAGGCGAGGCCGGCGCCTTGGCCCCGTCCGTTTCGGGGGCGCGCGTACAAGCGGTCGACATTCCAATCGAGATCGTGAGTGCGAAGGCGAGCGTCTTCGAAGACATATCCGAGAAGCCTATTCGACGAGCGGTGTAGGGTCACGGGGATTCAAGGGATCGAGGTCGAGACCATTCGAGGTGCGGCTCGGTTGACGCGGAACACCTCATGCGCTTCATGGGCCACGGCTCCGGCCGAACGGTGTGAGTGGTGCCGCCTGTTTTTTGCGGGCAGCGCTCGGGCCCGATAGACCCTCCCTGATGTGACTAGGGGGACTCAGACAGCGCGTCGGTGCGGGGCGCTGGCGTTCGTGGTGGCGCTGTTTGGCCTAAGCCTGCCGGCTGCGGCGGATGAGTCGTCAGACGACGCACCGCCCGTCATCGTCGCACCGCCGGGTGGCGAAGTCGGGTCGGAGTCGCCGCGCGTCGATCGAACCGACGTCAGCGACGACGGCGTGCCCGACGAGGCAGTGGAGCCCTCAGAGGCCGTCTCCGAAGTCGAAGTCGCGATGGAGAAGGTCGAGTCCGAGATCGAAGAAGGGCTCCCCGCGGAGTTCACGATCGAGTTTGGCGACACCCATGACTGGCTTCGGCTGACGTCCGGTGAATGGCTCAAGGGTAAGATCAAACGCATGAGAGAGGACGAGATCGAGTTCGACAGTGACAAGCTCAATCTGGTCAAGTTCAACTGGGAAAAGGTCGACCAGCTTCATTCCCCGCGAATCAACACCTATGTGTTCGAGGACAAGGTCGACGTCGTCGGTAGGGCGGTGGTCACCAATGAAGAGGTCTTGGTCGAAACCGTCGATGGGGTGAAGAAGTACCCCCGCATCGAGCTTCTGTCGATCGTCGAAGGTGAGCCGCGAGAACGGAATTTCTGGTCGACTCGATTGTCCGCTGGGTTCTCCGGCAGTGCGGGCAACACCAACCAGGGGCAGTTCAACGGGCACTGGGATCTGCGGCGGGCCGACCAGCGCACGCTTTCGCTGCTGAGCTACGATGGCACCTTCGGGTTCGCGAACGACGCGCAGACGGTCAATCGACACGTCGGAAGAATCGATGTGAAGCTTTTCATCTCCAGACGCTTCTTCTTCGTTCCGGTGACCTCGCAGTTCGTCAACGATCAATTCGCGAACTTGAAGTTCCGAGCCACGCCGGGCGCCGGCGCCGGCGTTCACGTCTTCGATACGAAGAAGGTCGAGTGGGACGTGGGGGGCGCGCTCGGGTACCAATTCACGAATTTCTTGAGCACGGCGGCCGGGGCCAAAAACCCCCAAAACGATGGTTTCGTCAGCATTCAGACGTACGCGGACATCGACTTCACCGGTGATGTAGAGCTCATACTCAAGTGGCGAACCAGCATCGTCTACACCGAGATCGGTCTGACCAACCACTACGGCAGCGCCAAATTCAGCGTAGAAGTCACCGACATCTTCGACTTCGAGGGCACGTTCAATTTCTACCGGACCGAAAACCCACCCCCACGCTCCGACGGCACCGTCCCCGAGAAGAACGACTACGAGGTTATCGTGGGGTTGGCGCTAGAAATCGGCTGACGCTGGCACGGACGCTCCTGCTGATACAAGCTCGGCCCGTGCCTAGGCCCCTTCTTCCTGCTCGGTTCTACGCGCGTGACGCGCTCGATGTCGCTCGGGACCTCCTCGGGAAGGAGATCTGGCACGGTGCGGTCGGTCTTCGAATCACCGAAGTCGAGGCGTACCGCCACCCCAGCGACAGCGCGAACCACTGCCGCGCGGGGCTCACTCGGCGAAATGCCCCGATGTGGGGGCCTCCAGGGCACGCGTACGTCTATCTGTGTTACGGCTTGCATCAGATGCTCAATTTGGTGACCAATGTCGACGGGGAGGGCGCTGCTGTTCTGATTCGCTCCTGCGAGCCCATCGCCGGGCATCGGACGATTCGGCGGCGGCGCGGCGGCAAGGATGGGCCCGCCTTGCTCACCGGCCCGGGGAAGGTCGGGCAGGCGCTCGGCCTCGACGGAAGCTTCAGCGGGCATGCCTTGTATCGGCGCGGCGGGCTCGAAGTTCGCGAAGGCGCTTCGGCGGTGGACGTCGCGGTTGGCTCTCGCATCGGCATCGGATACGCGGAGCCCGAGCACCAGAACGCTGAATGGCGACTCGCAGTCGCGGGCTCAGCCTGGGTGAGCCACGCCGGTCAACTACGAGGAACGACCCGATGAGCCCGATCGGAACGAGCTCGAGCGCGGAAACCAACGGCGTTCTGGTTGAGGTGCAGAGCTACTACATCGAGGACCAATCGCGACCGGCCCAGCGTCACCACGTCTTCGCCTATACCATCACCATCACCAACACGGGGTCCGAGGTCGTTCAGCTCCATAGCCGTCACTGGCTCATCACCGATGGATTCGGGGAAGTCGACGAGGTCAAGGGCCCGGGCGTCGTCGGCGAGCAGCCGGTCTTGGGCGCAGGGGAGAGCTTCCGGTACAGCAGCGGGGCTGTTCTTCCGACCGAACGCGGATCGATGCGCGGCACGTACCAGATGCACCGAGCGGATGGCGCTCGGTTCGACGCCGAGATCGCGCCGTTCGCCTTGGAACGGCCTTACTCCTTGAACTAGCGGCTTAGGCGTCCCAGGCGGTCTTGATCGCCTTGTACGTCTCGATGCCGGCTCCGCTCAGGTCGAGCGCTCCTTCAGCGACGAGATGCTGATGGATGTCCTTCGGGTCGGTCTTCCAGCCCTTGGGCACGTCCAGCTTCACATTGACGGGGACGCCGCCGAGCAGGCCTTGCTCCTCCATCGTCCAGAGGGCCTCGGCCGCGAGAAACTGGCCAGCGATTTTTCGGAACTCGGGCTTGAGGCGGCTCGCCAGTGGAAACACGTCGTAAAGGCCGACGGCGTCACCGGGCACGGCCAGCGGCTGGCGCAGCGCCTTGAACACGGGGGCCGCGATCGGCAGCTCGACGAGCTCGAGGCCGGCGATTTCCTGGCCCTCGCTCGCGTTCAGCGAGCGCTCGTACGCGTCGCCGTGGCTGCGGCTGATGTCGGCAGGGCGTGCCGAGCTGTCTAGAAGCACCGTAATCACAAGGTACGGGCGCGGGTCTTGCTCTTCGGTCATTTGCGCGCGACTAGTTAGCGCATTTGTGCCCGCTTGGGTAGTGCCCGTCGCCTTGACGCCACGAAGCCTCGTCGCTACCTGCAGCGGATCGCGATGCGCATCGAAATTCACCCCACCCATCCGCAGGCTCGGCGGGTCCATCAGGCGGTCGACGTGCTGCGTCGCGGGGGCGTGATCGTCTATCCGACCGGAACCGTGTACGGGCTCGGTTGCGACATCCACCAGAAGAAGGCTGTTGAGCGGATCTACCAGATCCGTCGGTTGAAGAAGGACCATCCGCTGAGCTTCATGTGCCCGGACCTGAGCAAGATCGCCCGATACGCGCACGTGGACGATTTCGCTTATCGAATCATGAAGCGGTTGGTCCCTGGGCCGTACACGTTCGTCCTCAAGGCGACTCGGGAGGTGCCGAAGCTGCTGGTTCGCAAGCAGAAGACTGTCGGGATCCGCGTGCCTGACGACAAGGTCGCGCTTGCGCTGCTCAACGAGCTCGGGAGCCCCATTGTGTCAACCTCGGCGACAATTGACGGAGAAGTGCTCAACGATCCTGACGATCTCAATGCCCATTTCTCCCACGCGGACGCCTTCATCGACGGGGGCTGGGGGGGCATCGAGCCCTCGTCCATCATCGACCTCACCGGTGACGAGGCGGTGGTTCTTCGCGAAGGCGCCGGGCCGGTCGACTTTCTCTGACTAGGCGCGGACCGCTGCGCCGCGGGCTTCCGCGATCAAGTCTCGGAGAAGCTTCGCCCATTCCTTGTACCGGGGTGCAGCGCGCATCTGCTCGACAAGCCGCTCTGCAGTCCAATCGTCGCGACCGTTGTACTGCCTGACAGCGGCCCAGTTTGCCAGATGCTGGTCCCACTGCTCGGCTGTCCAAGACCCGACCTCGCCCGAGGCGAAAATGAAGAGGTGATCGTGCGCGAGATCAGCGCCTGCGAGCCAAAGCCCGGAGTCTGAGATGAAGGGCCCCAGGCAGCGAATCACCAGGTTGCGTTCGGCGCCGCGCCCAAGAGGCTCGAGAGCCCGATCGAATTGCTCCCAGCTTCGCGTCAGCGTTCGGACGCGCTCTTCCGAAATCGGCATGTGCGGCTTGAACGCACCGGGAGCCACGCGTGCGTCGTGGTCGTCGTAGATCCGGACTCCGTGCTTCTCTTCGGCTTCGCGGTAGGCCTGCAGCGCGACCTCGCGTGACGCGTTGCCGTCGAGGTGGTTGAGAAGAGAGGCGATCAGGGGGCGAGTCACTGCGTGGTCCAGTCAGTTGGGAGCTCCGCGCTCGGCCTCGGCGTCAGGCTGGCGCGGCAGGTGTTTGAGGAGCGTTCGCACGCGGTCGAGAATTTGGTCGGCGAGGGCGCGCTTGCTCATCTCTGGGAGCGGGTGTGCGGAGTTTGCGTCCACGAGTGTGGCGCGGTTGCTGTCACCGCCGAGCCCGGCGCTCGCTTCATTGGCGACGATCAGGTCGGCTGCCTTTCGTTCTAGCTTCTCGCGCGCGGCTTGTTCGAGGTTCTCGGTCTCGAGCGCGAAGCCAACCAGGACCTTTGGCAGTTGCGCGCGCCTTGCGCCAACGTCGGCCAGGATGTCCGGATTGCGAACGAGCTCGAGCTCGAGCGTGCCGCCCTTCTTGATCTTCTGTGCAGCGCGTTGTCTTGGACGGTAGTCGGCGACAGCGGCGGCCATGATGACGACGTCGAAGCGATCGAATTGTGACATCACCGCTTGGTGCATTTCCTCCGCGGACCGCACGTTGACCAGCTCGGCCCCCAAGGGAGCCGGGAGCTGAACCGGTCCGCTGACGATGGTCACTTCTGCACCGCGGCGGATCGCTTGTGCGGCGATCGCGTAGCCCATGCGGCCAGTCGACCGGTTGCCGAGGAAGCGAACCGGATCGAGGTCTTCAAGCGTCGGACCAGCCGTGATCAAAATGCGAGCACGCGACAGGTCCGTCGCATAGACGAGCTGAGACTCCAGGGCTTCAGCGATGTCTTCGGGCTCCATCATCCGGCCTTCGCCGATCTCGCCGTTGGCGAGCGGACCGGTCGTCGGCCCGAGCACGACGGCGCCTCGGCTGCGGAGCAGACGGACGTTTGATTGGGTAGCCGCGTGCGACCACATGCGCTGGTGCATGGCCGGCGCGAAAAACACATCGCCTCGGGCGCAGGCCAGCGTGGCGAGGAGGGCGTCGTTTGCCTGTCCGCCTGCAGCTCGGGCCATCAGGTTCATCGTCGCAGGCGCGATGACGATGGCGTCGGCCCATTCGCCGAGCTCCACATGCACCTCGCCGGCGTAGTCCTCGGCCCAGAGGTCCGTCACAGGTGGATTCCCAGTCAGACCTGCAAATGTAATGGGCCCCACAAAGCGGGTCGCCGCTTCGGTCATGACCACGCGAACCTCAGCGCCGCGGCGCATCAACTCTCGAACGAGCTGCACCGCCTTGAACGCTGCGATTCCGCCGCCGAGGCCGACGACGACACGCTTACCCTGAAGGGACATCTCCAGCGCAGTCTAGCAGGGGTCGACCTGTTTGCGACGTGACTTCTGCAGCTTTCCGAACTGAACGGAAAACCGGTATCGGTGGCCCGAACCTCAGCGAACCGGGACGCCGGGGGCGGGGAACTGGTCGCACAGCTCTTTGACCTCACCGGCGACGCGCGAAATGAGCGCTTCGTTTTCGACGTCCTCGACGACGTCGGCCATCCAGTTGCCCAAGCGTTTCATCTCGTCAGCACCCATGCCGCGGCTGGTGATCGCCGGTGTGCCGATTCGGACTCCGCTCGGGTCGAACGGCTTGCGGGTGTCGAAGGGCACCGAGTTGTAGTTGCCAACGATGCCAGCACGGTCGAGCGCCTGCGCTGCGACTTTGCCCGGCACGTCCTTGCGGGTCAGGTCGATCAAGATCAGGTGATTGTCGCTTCCGCCCGTCACCAGGTCGAAGCCGCGCGAAACGAGCGTCTCGGCGAGCACGCCGGAGTTGTCGACGATGGCCTTCGCGTAGGCCTTGAACTCGTCGGTTGCTGCGAGCTTGGCCGCGATGGCGATTCCTGCGGTCGTGCCGTTGTGCGGACCGCCTTGAAGGCCTGGGAAAACCGCGCGATCGATCGCCTTCTTGTGCTCGTCGTTGCACATGATCATGCCGCCCCGTGGGCCCCGGAGAGTCTTGTGCGTGGTGCTGCTGATCACCTCGGCGTGCCCGACCGGTGAAGGGTGGGCGCCGCCTGCGACGAGGCCGGAGATGTGCGCGATGTCAGCCACCAGAATCGCGCCGACCTCTCGGGCGATTTCGGCAAACCTCGCGAAGTCGATGACGCGGGGGTAGGCGGTTGCACCGCAGAAGAGCAGTTTCGGCTTGTGCTCACGCGCGAGCGAAGCGACCTCGTCGAAGTCGATGAGGTGGTCGTCGCGACGAACGCCGTACTGGATCGCGTTGAAGTACTTGCCGGAGATCGAGACCTTCCAACCGTGGGTCAGGTGACCGCCGCTCGGCAGACCCATACCCATGATCGTGTCGCCGGGCTTGCAAAAGGCGAAGTAGACGGCGAGGTTCGCGGGCGAGCCGGAGTAGGGCTGCACGTTGGCGTGGTCGACGCCGAACAAGGACTTGAGGCGTTCTATGGCGAGCTTCTCGACCGTGTCGATGTGCTGCTGCCCCTCGTAGTACCGCTTGCCAGCGTAGCCCTCGGAGTACTTGTTGTTGAGGACGCTGCCACAGGCCTCCATCACGGCGGCGCTCGCGTAGTTTTCACTCGGAATGAGGCGCAGCTTGTCGTGCTGGCGCTGCTCTTCCTCGGCGATGCACCGTGCGATTTCGGGGTCGGCTTCCTTCAGGGGTAGATCGGCCATGTTTTCTCCGGGTTCTCGTCTGGGCGGGGCTTTAGCACGTTTGTCATATCGGTGTTATTCGGAGTGCGGTGAGCGAGTATTTTCCGAGCGCCAAAGAGTTCGAACGACTCAGTCGTCATGCAACGGTGGTCCCCGTGTACCGAGAGGTCATCGCCGATCGCCTCACTCCGGTGCTGGCGCACGCCACACTTGGCCAAGACGCGGGCAGCTACCTGCTCGAGAGCGTCAGCGGTGGTGAGACTTGGGCCCGCTACAGCTTCGTGGGTTTCGCGCCCGAGGTCATCGTGCGCGGCGTTGCCGACAAGTTCGAGCGCGTCCTGGACAGCGACGTACAACAGGAGCTGGGAGTCGATCCCTGGCAGCGCCTTCGCGAGACGCTCGCAGAGTGGAAGCCGCCCGAGGTCGACTGGTTGCCGCGCTTTTGGGGCGGTGCGGTCGGGTACGCGAGCTACGACTCGGTGAGAACGTTCGAGCCGACGGTCGGTGAGAGGTTGACCCGCGACGATGACTGGGAGTTCTGCTTTGCGCTCGGCGGGACCGTACTCATTTTCGATAACGTACGTGGGACACTGCGGGTCGTCGTGCCGGTTCGAGTCGATGACGGCGCCGAGGGTGCGTATCGGCGCGCGACGGCTCGCATCGAGGCCGCTCTCGACGCTCTCGATCAACCCGTGCTGCCGCGCAGGCTCCATACACCCAAGATGTCGGGCGATCTCGATCTGCCTGCTTCCTCGTTCGACCGTCCCGGTTTTTGCGCCGCGGTGGAAAAGGCGAAAGAGCACATTCGCGCCGGTGACATCTTTCAGGTCGTCCTGTCGCAGCGCTTTCGGTTGCCTCTCGGTGATACCGACGTCTTCGACGTGTACCGCGCCATGCGGATCATCAATCCAAGCCCCTATATGTATTTTTTGCGCCTTCCGGACCGGATCGTCGCCGGTGCAAGTCCGGAGACGCTGGTGCGCCTCGAAGACGAGCAGGTCCACGTCCGTCCGATCGCTGGCACTCGGCATCGAGGCCGGACCGAGGAAGAAGACCAGGCGATCGCCGAAGAGCTTCTCGCGGATCCCAAGGAGCGCGCAGAGCATGTGATGCTGGTCGACCTAGGCCGGAATGATGTCGGCCGAATCAGCAAGCCCGGTAGCGTGCGGGTCACCGACCGCATGATCATCGAGCGCTACTCGCACGTCATGCACATCGTCTCGAACGTCGTCGGCGACCTGGCCCCGGGCCGAGATGCTCTCGACGTGCTTCGAGCCACCTTTCCGGCTGGAACCCTGAGCGGCGCCCCCAAGGTCCGCGCCATGCAGATCATCGACGACTTCGAACCCGAACGCCGGGGCGTCTATGGCGGCGCGGTCGGCTACATCGGCTTTGACGGGAACATGGACGTGGCCATCGCAATTCGAACCATCGTCGCGCACGAAAACGAGATGTGGCTTCAAGCCGGAGCAGGCATCGTCGAAGCAAGCGACCCCGACAAAGAGTACGAAGAGACAGTCAACAAGGCGCGAGCAGGGCTCGTCGCCGTGAAAGCCGGTGCGCCGTAGGAGCTTACGGCGAGGGAGCGTGGCTCGGATTTGCGGCTCGCACCTCAGAAAGGCAAAAACCCAGCCCTTTCAGGCTGGGTTTTGGCGCGGCGGACGAGACTCGAACTCGCGGCCTCCGGCGTGACAGGCCGGCGTTATAACCAACTTAACTACCGCCGCATTTCCCGTAGAGCATAGCCCTTCGGGACCGGCCTTGTAGCCCGGAGCCTGGGGGCTGTCAAAGACATGAAGTCTTTCCGGTTTTTGGGCGGTGCCGGCGCTCGTTTTCCTGGCACCGGCGCCGACTCTGCTATCAACGGGTCTGGTGAACGCACCCACCCCTGCACACCTCGAGCTCTGCGTCCGCAGCGCCGTACAAAGGCGCGGGCAGACTCTGGCCTTCATTCGCGTCGAAGCATTCGTGCTGGGCGGGGACGAGCCGAAGTTGCTGTCCAGTCCGTTTGCGGTTTCCAGTTCGGACATGGCACGGGCCGCTGGCAGAGCTCGTCAATAGCCCGTGGTACAACCTGAGATGCGGGTGGCATCGCTCGCGTGCGAGCGGCGAGCTTCTCGCGTGACTTGCCGAACTCGCCCTCGAAGCGCTGAATGGTTTCCGCGTTGCACCGCCCGACGGGGGAAGCGACGCCGATGCCGGCGGCTTCGATCAAGCTCGCGTTCAGGTGGTGTTCCGCATCGTTCTCGCGATAGAGCGCCAGCATTGGAACGCCGAGCATCGCGCATTCAGCCGGCAGGTGATTGCCTGCGGACCCAGCTACGGCGCGACAGCGGCCGAGCGCCTCGCCAAAGGCACGGTCGTTCGGCGGCAGGAGCTCCACGCCGGGCGGTACGCTCCGCGAATGACCGAACAGCACCACGCGGTGGCCACGCCGAGCGAGTTGCTCCAACGCCACCGTACCGTTGCCATCACGGAAATAGGCAAGGACGAAATCCTCACGCACGGACACGCCCTTGGCCTCGTCTCGAAGATCGGGGCGCGCGACATAGGTGCCTTCGGTCCTGGGCTCGACGGGCGCGAAGTGTACGGCGACCCGCCCGGAGGCCGGCCAAGACGAGCTCGCCACGTTCGCGACCTCACGGAGGTGCATGGCGATGGGCAGCGTGACTGGCAAATGGGTGTGACGGAGAATGAGGCCGTGGCCGATTGCGACGACGGGGATCCCGAGTGATTTGGCGGCGTTTACGGAGGGCCCGTCACCGTCGCTGACCACGAGGTCAGGTCTCCAACGCTCGAAGCGTTCCCGGTCCCCGCGGAAGCGCAGTGCGAAAGCTCGAAACATCCCTTTGCCGGGCAGGCTCGGCAAGACCGGCTCAGCGTTTGGCAGGTCGGAGAGGGAATCCCAAGCCGCGCCCGCGCAGAACACACGAATCTGGTACCTCACGCCAAGCGAGCTCAGGACGGCCCGGGCTCGGACCGCATGCCCTCTTCCTCTGCCGTGAACGAAATATGCGATCCGAATCATGTTGCTCACTCACGCGTACGTACCTGTGATGCTGGCGTGACAGCCGGACGACACAAAGGTCCAAGTCAATGACAAGACTACTAATTTTCGATATCGGCAGGGCAGGATGTAGGGTTGGCCCGGATTTCGCAATGAGAGGGAACGGAGCGGGAGAGTGTCTCCGAGAAACCCAAAAAGGGCCCAAAAACCCCGGCTACTTGGCTATGGGAGGGGGTTCATGTGGTTGGCTGTAGTCATCGAACAACAGCTTTTTTCACAGGGTGTGAATCTGATTCACGGTTGGCAGTCTCATTGGTGAAACAAATGGAGTGCATCGATGTATTCGCATGAGCGACGGTGGCTACAAAAGTTGGCGATTCTAAATGATTACGTGCGGATTCCGTACGCAAACGGGTCGTCGTACGCATCGCAGTTCCTCTACCGAGAGATGTCCTCTCGTGGGCACGAAGTCACGATCGTCGGTCCGGACGATCCGAACGCCACGCCCGAGGAGCTTCCTCCGCGGCACATTTCGCTGCCGAGCATCCCTCTTCGCAACCACCCGGGCTTCTACCTGGCGATGCCTTCGAAGTCCTCGCTGGACACGTTGAAGGACGCGAACTTCGATATGATGCTGGCGCAGAGCCCGAGCGGCCTCCTGTACGCCGGCAGCTACCTTCGACAGAAGAACGGGACCCCGCTCGTCTGCGTGAACACTGTGCATATGCCGAGTGTTTACAATGTCGTCCTTCCGGACGTTCTCAATCACACCCCGGCGATCAACCAGCTCTTCGAGGAGCGCGTGATGCCGATGGTCGAGGCGCGCACCACCGACGTCTACAACACCGGTGACGCGCTGGTTTGTCTGAGCCCGGGCTTGAAGCGGTACTGGGAGGGGCGTGGCGTCGAGGTGCCCGTGCACGTCATTCCGCGCGCGATCGAAAAGCGTATCTTCGACCAGACCGGTCAGGACGACCCCTTCGCTGAAGAGGCCGCGCGAGGCGCGAGGCTTCTCGTCGTATGCCGTCATGCACGCGAGAAGGAAGTCGATCGCGTCATTCGCATCTTTGCCGAGCACGTGTACCCGAAGGTGGAGGGCGCCACGCTCACCCTCGTCGGCGACGGGCCGGAGCACGAGGCGCTCAAGGAGCTCACCAAGGAGCTCGGCGTCGACCACCGCTGCTACTTCAAGGGCGAGCAAGGTTTGGCGCAGATGCCGGCCTGGTACCACCACGCCGATTTGTTCGTCTACGCCTCGCTGTCGGAGACCTACGGTCAGGTCATCAGCGAGGCACTTTGGTGCGGCCTTCCGGTCGTCGCGATGGACGACGGCATGGGCGTCGCTGGCCAGGTCACGGACGGAGAAGACGGCTTCCTCGTGGACCCGCGTGCGGAGGATGGCAACATCCGATTCGGTCACTACGCCGAAATGCTGCTCACCAAGGAGCCACTCCGGCGCCGAATGAGCGAGCAGGCCACTCGCAACGCCAAGGATCGTTCCGACCCGGACCAGTGTGTGAAGCGCTACCTCGAGGTCTTCGAAGTCGCGAGGGACCACGCCAAGCGCGTCCCGGGCGGATCCAAGGTCAAGGCCTACAGCAGTCTCGCGAATTGGACCTGGATGCACTCGCTGGTCGGCGCGATGGGGCTCATGCGCAAGCCGGTCGAGCTGAACCGAAACCAGGCGGCCACCGGCACCTGGACGTTCGCCGCGGCTTCCTGATCGCGTCCGCTATTCGGCGGTGAGCAGCTCGACGTCCGCCTCGGACGGCACGGTTGCGGGCGGCGGTGGCATCGTCGGTTGACCGCGGAGGCGTGCGAAGAAGTTCCCGGCTCCGCGCCGAGCATCTTCGAGAATGATGTACCCGCAGGGCACGATGAGAAGCATGATCATCGTAGCGGCCAGGACACCGAAGCCGAGCGACACGGCCATCGGAACCAGGAAGCGAGCCTGAACCGAAGTCTCGAGGATCATTGGCGCGAGGCCGAAGAAGGTCGTCAGCGAAGTCAGTAGAATCGGACGGAAGCGCCGGGCACCCCCAGCTACGACTGCGCCCCAGAGGCTCATTCCTTCTTCTCGGTATCGGTTGATCGACACGATTAGAATCAAGGAGTCGTTGACGACGACGCCCGACAGCGCGACGAGCCCCATCATGCTCATCAAGCTGAGCGAGAAGCCCATGACGACGTGGCCCCAGATCGCGCCGACCATGCCGAACGGAATGGCGGACATGACCAGAATCGGCTGCGTGTAGCTCCCGAACGCGACGGCTAGCATCGAGAACATGACGATCAGAGCGAGGATGAAGCCGAGGCCGAGGGCGCCCATCGTTTCGGCCTGGCGTTCTTGTTCGCCGCCGAGGCTGTAGCTGAGGCCCGGGATGTCAGCGAGCAACTGTGGAAGCTCGCGTTGGACGATCTGCGCGTTGATCTCGTTGGCGTTGGCGTCTTCGCCCGACACGTCCGCGGTGACGCTGATGTTCCGCCTGCCGTCGGTTCGCGTGATCACCGTGTACGCCTGGCCGCGGGTGAGCACAGCGGCCTGCGAAAGCGGCATTTCGCCGCCCGCGGGGGTTTGGATGACGAGCTCCTCCACGTTGTACAGGGATTGGCGTTCGTCGAGCGGCAGGCGCACGTAGACTCGGACTTCGTCTCGGCCGCGTTGCTGGCGGACAGCCTCAGCGCCGAAGAACGCCGCGCGAACCTGCCGTGCCAGCTCGAACTCTGTGAGGCCTTGGGCGAGACCGGCGTCGGTGACCCGGAAATCGAGTTGGTCCTTGCCCTTGGTGACGCCGCTGTCGATGTCACGGAGCCCGCTGTACGCCGCGATCTCGCCTGCAAGGCGCTCCGCGGCGGCCTCTAGAGTTGGCACATCGTCGTGGATGAGCTGGACTTCGATGGGTGCACCTGGCTCGACGCCGACTTCGAACGAGAACGTCAATGAATCGGCGCCCGGGATTTCGCCGATTTCGTCGCGCCATCGTTGCACGAATTCCTGGGTGGTGAGCCTGCGCTCGCCGGCGTCGATGAGGTACATCATCACGGTTGCGAAGTGGCTCCCTTCGGTCGAGAGCTGGCCCTCGGGGCTTCCTTCGAGCGAGCTCTTCGCGCCGACTTCTTCGTACAGGCCGCGAGACATGGGAGGCCCCTCGGAATTCGCGTCCTCTTCGTCGACGATCGACTGCGCGACAGCGGCGATCCCGTCGGCGATTCGCTCGGTTTCGGAGACCGGCGTTCCGACCGGCATCTTCAGGTGCGCGGTGATCATGTCGCCTTCGACTTTGGGAAGGAACGTGAGGGGAATACGGCCGGCGGTGTAGCCGAGGGTGGCGACCAACATCGCGACACCTGCTGCGATGGTGAAGTACCGCCAACGCAGCGCCTTGTTCAAGATCGGAATGTAGGTGTGCTGGATGTGGTGCTGCAGGCGCTGCGGCATGCCGAGCTTGCCAACCCAACGCATGAAGTAGAGGTAGGGCGAAATCAGAGTTCTCAGCCACCAGGGCATCGGGTGCGAAAGGTGAGCCGGGAGGATGAGCAGGGACTCCACCAGCGAGATCAACAAGACGGCGATGACCACGATCGGAACGACGCGGAAGAACTTGCCCATCGGCCCGGGGACCATGAGCATCGGCGCGAACGCTACACAACTCGTGAGAATCGCGAAAATGACCGGTTGAGCGACTTCCCTCGCGCCGTCGATCGCTGCCTGCAGCCGACCCTTGCCATCCTGCCGCT
>JBLYYU010000062.1:0-3042 GCA_048550275.1 Polyangiales bacterium | reverse complement strand
GGCGTCGCGAGTGACAATCGGCAAGACAGCAACCACCCCCGATTGGGCGCGAGCGCCGAGGGGAGGCTTGCGTGGCCTCAGGCCTCAAGACCCTCCGGCCACCTTTGCAAGCCGACCCGTCCGCAGGGTACCCATATCGCGCTCTTTTCCGAGCCGCGTCCATACGCGGCTCCCCGGTCGCGCTATGCCCGCTAGCAAGCGCCGTGGAAGCGCTTCGCGTCTGCTGGGAAGAGCTTTCCCGGGTTCAGGATGTGTTTCGGATCGAAGACATCCTTGATCTTCTGTTGAAGCGCGATCAGCTCCGGCGACTGCTCCATTGGAAGGTATGGGGCCTTCAGGACGCCGATGCCGTGCTCGCCGCTCAGGGTGCCGCGGAGGTCGATCACACGCTGGAACAGAGACTTGATGGCCTGGTCGACGCGCGCCTTCTGATCGGGGTCGTCCCAGAGGAAGTTGACGTGAAGGTTGCCGTCTCCTGCGTGCCCGTAAGTCGGGATTACGAGCTCGTGCTGGTCGGCGAGCTCCGCGCAGTAGCCGAGCAAGTCTGCCATCTTGGTGCGCGGCACGACCACGTCCTCAGAGAGTTTGTTCGCCGCCTGCCGCTTCAGGCTGTGGCTGAGCTCTCGGCGTGATGCCCAGAGTCGTTCCTGCTCGCTGCTGTTCTGCGCCACGAGAACCTCGAGCGCATCGAGGTCGAAGAGGATGTTGCCGGTGCGTTCGAGCTCGGTCTCTAGCCGGGCCTCCTCGCCGTCGAGCTCGATGAGAAGGATCGCCTTCGTCTCATTGGGGATGGTCAGGCCGGCCTCGGGTCGCACAATCCGAATGGCTTCCTCGTCGAGGAGCTCGATGCACGCTGGGAGCTGACCTTGTGCGAGCAGGGTCGAAACGACTGGCGCGACCTCGTCCAAGCTCGAGAAACACGCGAGGGCTGTGACGGTTGCCTCGGGCTTCGGGATGAGTCGCAAAGTCGTTTCGGTGACGATGCCGAGCGTCCCTTCGCTTCCGACCATGAGTGCGGTCAGGTCGTAGCCGGTGACGCCTTTCTTCGTTTCACGTCCTAGCTTGAGGATCGTCCCGTCGGCCATGACGACGTCCATACCCATGACGTACTCGCGGGTTACCCCGTACTTGAAGGCTCGCGGGCCTCCCGCATTGGCCGCAAGGTTGCCGCCGATCGCGCAGGAGTCGCGTGAGTTCGGATCAGGGGGATAGAAGAGTTGTTCTTCTTCCGTCACTCGTTTGAGCTCACCGGTGATGACTCCGGGTTGCACGGTCGTCGTCAGCTCGCTCTTATCGATGCCTTCGATCGCGTTCATCTTCTCGAACGCTAGAACGATGCTGCCCGGTACCGGTACCGCGCCCCCGACGCGACCGGTTCCCCCGCCTCTCGGAATCACGGGGACTTCGTGCTCGTATGCTGCCTTCATGACGGCCGACACGTCTGCTGTGCTCTTCGCACGCACCACGGCTTCCGGCATACAAGGCTCGACCTCGCTCTCGTCCTGCGCATAGCTTTCGAGCAGGCTCGGGTCCCGGATCACCGAACCGCTGCCACAGGCACGCTCGATAGCGATCAAGGCGGCGTCGACAGAAGGCATACGAAGAGCCTTGGGGTCCGAGTCTTGGTGGGTCAAGCCGCTCACAGCGGGCGGGGTGCGACGCGGCTGGGGACGGGCTACGCTCCCCGACCTAAGCCGGTCTGCGTCTAGCGGCGCCGGCCCATTGTACAATGCGCTTCTTTGCTTTTTTCGTACTGACCGCTGCGGCCGCGGCCGGTTGCGGTGATACGGCTGCCACCCCGCCTCCCGACGCAAACGTGCCCGACGGAGGTTTGGACGGAGGTTTGGACGGTGACCTGCCCGATGGCGACCTGCCCGATGGCGACGTGCCTGACGGCGGCATGGATGGTGGCCTAGACGGGGGCTTGGATGGCGGCGGCCCCTGGTGCGAGACCAGCGCGCTCTGTCCGACCTGTCCCGACGAGGATGAGCTCTGCGATTCCGAGAACCCTTGCCCCGCCGGCGAGGTCTGCCTTCCGACCGGTTGCGAGGACCTCGCGCGTTGCTTCGTCACGGGCGGCGGCGCCTGCGCCAACGACGAAGACTGCGGAAACCCGGCCTATTCATGCGACCTCACGATCAATCGCTGCATCCGAACCGACTCGGGTTGCGATGACTCCAATGACTGTGTCTCCGGCTTCGCTTGCGAAAATGGCGAATGCGCAGATCGGCGCGTGCCCTGCGCGTCGTTCGACGATTGCCCTCACGGTTACGCTTGTTTCTTCGCGGCGCCCGATCAACGCTTTTGTCGGCGCGTTAGCCGTCCCTGTGACGACGACATCGATTGTCTGACCCGAGGGGTTCCCTGTGGGGATGCCGACGGTGACGGTGCGTTCGAATGCGCGCCGTCGCTGATGCCCAACGAGCCCGATCCGGTTTCCTGCGACATCAGCATGTGCGGCGGCATTGCGCCGGTCTGCGAATCGACCGTCGAAGGCGCGCTCGCGGTTTGCGGTGAGTTCGGGCCCTGCGCGGTGCCGGGCGATTGCCCGACGGGTTTCGACTGCCAGGACCTTTGGGGTGACGGCCGAAAAGAATGCGTTTTACCCTCGGGATCCTGCGTAGATTCGAGTGAATGTGCGCCTCGCCAGGTCTGCGCGACGCCCCGAACCGACGGCCCGCCGCGGTGCAATGCAGGGGCCACGATGTAGCCCTTACACAAGCCGCGGATATGCGGTAATGTGGTTTCCCCCTAATGTGAGCAATTTCACAATGATATCCCCACTGAACACGGCCCGAGTTTGGGCATTGAGCGCGACTCTCGTCGCTGTCGCGGCTTGCGGCGAGCCACAGGGCGCGGTCGATTCTCAAAACGCGGTCATCGATCCACCGGCGCAGTGCGAACCTGGCCGGCCCGACTGTTCGATCGCGTACGACGTTCCCGACGGAGCCGATTTGAACGAGGACAACTCGGCCGGCATTCGATACTCGCCGGAGACTGACTCGCTGGTCGTCGACCGTGTGACCACGTTGCCGGACTCCG
>JBLYYU010000061.1:0-6503 GCA_048550275.1 Polyangiales bacterium | reverse complement strand
GGGATCGGCGGATTGATCGATGTCGTGAAGAGCCCCTCCTACGCAACGGGCGTCGGGTTGGTGAAGCACGGAGCGGAACAACTATCGGGAGCAAGCGCGCCCGAACGAACTGTGGAAGTCGCTGCGAGTCGTGGATTTGGTCGCAAAATCGGCGCGTGGTTTAGGGAAGTTTTTTAGGAGGAATCGATGGCTATCTCGATCGAGTTTGCGGACGACGCTGAGCTTCACGCACGTATCAAAGTCGTGGGTGTCGGCGGAAGCGGCGGCAACGCGCTCAACACGATGATTCAGGGTGGGCTCGAAGGCGTCGAGTTCATTGCTGCGAACACAGACGCGCAGGCGCTGGATCGCAGTCTCGCGCCGGTAAAGATCCAGCTCGGCCCCGAGCTCACGCGTGGGCTTGGAGCCGGCGGCAACCCCGACGTTGGTCGCAAGGCCGCCCTCGAGGACGTGCAGCGTTTGTCGGAGGTGCTGGAGGGTGCGGACATGGTTTTCGTGACAGCCGGCATGGGCGGCGGCACGGGTACCGGCGCAGCCCCGATCATCTCGCAGGTCGCCAAAGACCAGGGAGCCTTGACCGTCGGCGTCGTCACCAAGCCCTTCCTCTTCGAAGGTCGAAAGCGTTCGAAGCATGCCGAGCGCGGTGTTCAGGAGCTGATCGACACAATCGACAGCATCATCACGATTCCGAATCAGAGGTTGATGGCGCTCGGCGACGACGACATCACTATGCTCGACGCGTTTGCCCGGGCCGACGACGTCCTGCTCCAAGCCGTGCAGGGCATCAGCGATCTGATCATCAACGCCGGCATGATCAACGTAGACTTCGCCGACGTGAAGACCATCATGTCGAGCAACGGACGCGCGCTCATGGGAACGGGTATCGCCAAGGGTGACCGCCGGGCGCTCGAGGCCGCGGAGATGGCTGTGAACTCTCCACTTCTCGACGAGGTGTCGGTCCAGGGCGCCACCGGCATCCTGATCAACTTCACCGCGGGTCCGGACATCAAGCTCCGCGAGATCAATGAAGCGGCGGGCCTGGTCCAGCAGGCGGCTCACGAAGACGCGGAGATCATCTTCGGCGTGGTCACCGACTCGGACCTCGCGGACACCGTGAAGGTCACGGTCATCGCGACCGGCTTCGAGGGGGGAGCACACGCGCCGATTCCGCTCGGCATCCGCCACTCCGTTTCCAGCCGCCAGGCCTCGAACGGGGTTTCAGCCAATCGGGCGATGCGAGCTGCTCCTGCCCGAAGCGAGGATCTGTCGTCGACCCTCGAAGATGTGCCGGCCGTCGTGACCCAGACCGCCGGCAATCGGGCGTTCGGAGCGAGCGCTTTGCACGACGAGGCCGTGCTCGACATCCCCGCCTACCTCCGTCGAGGAGTGCGCGGAGCAGAGTGAGCCCAGAGTGATTTCATGCACTTAGCTTCAAGCCCGGCCTCGGCCGGGCTTTTTGCTTGCGGGTCCGGGGAGTCGGCGGAGGGCTGCTACGCGTCCGTGGGGTAAACGTTACGTAAAAATGAGGCCAATTCACTTTGCAAGGGACCGGAAAGCGGTTAGTTTCCCAACCAGTGGGGTCTCGGAATCGTTTCCGAAGTTACCCCCATGGATTAATCGACAGCTTTTTGGCACACTTTGGATGAGTTGATGGTGAGGAAGAGTGTTCAGTTAGGGGCAGACGCCCGAAGGACCTGCCCCTGCTTCGGGGTCTTGTGTTTCCTCTGCGCGTTCATCGCTTCGCTGTTCGGCGCCACGAGCGCATCGGCGGACACGCCGCTTCCCGTCCTCAAGGTCGCACCGGTTGCCGCGCCATCGACCGTGCTCGGCATGATGAACCCATACCTCATCGCGGCGGCAGCGAAGAAGCCCAAGGTCCTCGGCTTCACGTTCTCGCAAGACCTGCGTGACCTCGTGAAGCGAGTCGAGACCCTAGCTGTTCACGGGGTCGAGCTGAATCAGCGCAAGCTCGAGCGTTCGGAAAAGCTCAACCTGCGAGTCCAGTCCCGCCTAGGCGGCGGCGTGCTCCAGCTTTGCTACCGTCGCTAAGGCGCTCGGCCTAGGCACCAGCTGATAGCGCAGACCTCGTCGAGCCTCGCGTCGACCTGCATCGCTTTCCGCGCCTCGATCTAGCCCCCAGTCCGAAGCGACCGAACCCAACTCCCGCAGAACCGCGCCGCGCCAGTGTCAGTGCCAGTCCCAGTGTCGGTGCCAGTGCCAGTGTCAGTGTCAGCGCCAGTGCCAGTGCCGGTGCCGGTGCCAGTGTCAGTGTCAGTGTCAGTGTCGATCGGGGAGGTTGGTTCTTTGGAGTCGCGCGCCGGGTGCGGTGGCGATGGGTGGCTGTGGCGACGGGTGGCTGTGTGCCTGTGAAACGAGCGCTGGCTACCGCGGATGTGGTGGGGGGTGGCTGCAGGAACCGAGACCTGGTCAGTCTTAGTTACACCACCCGCGTTGTGGCTCTGCGTGGAGCCGCGCTCTGGTATCGCCGTTTTCCATGAAAGGAACTGAATGGAGGGGCGGGGAAAAACGCGCGAGATGGGAACCCAGCGGCGTCGCGAGTGACAATCGGCAAGACAGCAACCACCTCCGATTGGCCGCGAGCGCCGAGGGGAGGCTTGCCTGCTCCCCGCCCCCCAGTCCAACCGAGCAGATTTGCAAGCCGACCCGTCCGCAGGGTTTCCGTCTCGCGCGTTTTTCCCCGCCCCGTCCACAAGCCGAGCCGTTCGGCGAAGCCCCGCGTCGCGCCTTTTTTTCCGAGCCGCGTCCATCCCAGTCCCCGTGATAGGCTCCGCCCTCCGGTGTCCCGCTCCCGCCATCACATCGTCCTCGTCCCGGGCCTTTTCGGCTTCGCCAAGCTCGGTGGCTTCGACTACTTCATGCACGTCGAAGAAGCGCTCGCGAGTCGGTTCATGGAGCGCGGCGCCGATTGTGAGTTCGTGCTCGTCTCGTCGCCG
Organism: Polyangiales bacterium; assembly: GCA_048550275.1. Lineage (GTDB taxonomy): Bacteria > Myxococcota_A > Polyangia > Polyangiales > Houyiibacteriaceae > SG8-38. Next base: position 3,549 of record JBLYYU010000061.1, on the reverse strand, counting down.
CCGACCGGGTCGATCGTTCATCGCACCCAAGTCCTCATGGACGCGATACAACAGAGCTGTGCCGACGATGCTGGTGCGATTCACCTCCTCGGCCACTCCACTGGCGGCCTCGACGTGCGGCTCCTCGCCTCGCCTTCGGCCTGGCCCGATCTTCCGGACTGGTTCGATCGCGTCCGCACCGTGACGAGCATCGCGACGCCGCACTACGGCACTCCGCTCGCCTACTTCCTCACGACTATGGCCGGGACGCGCCTGCTCGAAGCACTCTCGCTCCTCACGTACGTCACCCTGCGTGCTGGAGGACCACCGCTCACCATCCTGGCTCCGCTGATCGCTGCGCTTGGAAGGGTCGACCGCGTCGTTGGCATCGAGTTCAAGGCCTTGGAGCGGGCAACCGACCTCTTGCTGCGGTTCATCGGAGACGAAGGGCAGACCGAAGTCCGTGAGTGGTTTGCTGGCATTCACAGCGACCAGGGCGCCATCATCCAACTCACGCCGGAGTCGATGGACATCTTCAATGCTGGCGTCGAGAACAACCCTGACGTCCGCTACGGTAGCGTGGCGACCCGGATGCCGCCTCCCGAGCCAATCCGCCTGCTGCGCAACCTCCGCTCGCCGTTCCAAGCGCTCTCCGCCGCGGTCTTCTCGACGCTCTACGTCGGCGCCGGACGGACTTCGAGGGTCTACCCGCCGCCGAACCCCGCACCCGAGGCGCATGAGTACCTCGAGCGGCGCCTGGGTGTCGCAATCGAGAGCGGGCTGAACGATGGCCTCGTTCCAACGACCAGCATGATCTGGGGCGATCTCCTTTGGGCCGGCACCGCCGACCACCTCGACGTCCTCGGCCACTTCCACGCCGACCGTGATTCTGCCCACACCGACTGGATGGTCAGCGGCGCCGGCTTTCGAGAAGACGATTTCGACGAAGTGATGGACGCCATCGCGGAGTTCCAGCTCCAGTAGCGCCCTCTACTCGGCGCCCAGGTCGCGCGTCTCGACCGCTTCGTCCTTGGCTGTTTCGATGTCGAAGATCAGGTCGATCGGATCGTTGTCGAGCCAGAGGAGTAGCAGGTCCATGTAGTTGTCCGAATCGACGTGCGACGATTGTCCGCCGGGAAGCTGAATCGTGCACTGGATGGTAGCTGCCCCCTCGCATTGAAAGCGAGTCGAGGGGCCGGAGCTGTGGATACCGCTGCTGTTCGGGTTCGCTACGTCGACGGTCATCATGCCGCCGTCATTGGCGAAGAACTCCTCGTCGCCCGGCGGGTTGTTGAACACGTTGAAGAAGCTGCTGAGGCTAGACAGCAGGCTGCGCAATCGGAAACCGTGTTTGCGACCCCAGGGCCACTCCGCTTCGTCGGTCCCGAATTCCGCGACCAGCGCGCTCCCGGCGGTGTCGAATGCCGCAGCGATGATGTCGTACTTCGTTTCGACGCCGGGCGTGTTCACGTCGTCCCAGTACACATCACCGGCTTTCAGGCGGGACGGGTCCATGATCGAGAAGTACGTGGGAAAGCTCGGGAAGGTCTTGGTCGATTCGTCGCGGGCCAGGGCGTCATCGATATCTCGAATGACCTCGTGCCAGGCGGAGCATCCGGACGATTCCTCGACCTCGGCAGCGCTGGCGAGGGGCGACATCACGGGGTCGTTTCCGTCGAGGCCCGTCGGGCAGGTGAAGTTCCAAGCCGTCAGCGCGTTGACGATCTTCTGCCCGTTGGCGCTGAGCGTGGTCATGTCGTCGTTCGCGATGCTCAGGATTTCGGGGACCATTTCGCGTCCGATCATCGACTGAACATCGCTGATGGCGGCTTCATTCGTCGCTCGGGTGTGCTCGTCCGTAGCTTCGATGAGCTCTACGATGCGCGCCGTTCGGTAGCCGGCGGCGATGTTGTCGGTCTGCTGCGGGGCGAAGCCGTCATTGGTCGGATTGCCGTCGAACGCTGCCCCCGTGTGGTCGCTGTTGGCGGTGATCAAGAAACCGTTTTCCCGGTTGAGGGTTTGTGGCAGCTCCGCGTAGTCGAAGTATTCGTCCCACTCGTACGCTCCGTCGCCGGGCAAGGGAAGCCAAGGGAAGGGCTCGCTCGCGTCGTCCATGTCAAGGTTTTCGGCCCAAGTGCGTTTCGGGATTCGATTGTAAGGGAACCAGCCGAAGCTGCCTTGATTGTCGATGACGACCCAGTTCTGGCCAAGTGAGGTCACACTCTCCAGCGCGTCTCGCGCCTCTTCGACGGTCGTGGCGCTTGCCATGCGCAGGAGATAGTTCGCGTCGGTGTCCATGTCGTGGCCGGTCCAGCGCAGCGTGATCGCCACGTCGTTGTCCGCGTCCATCTCGCGTACCGGGCCGTGATGCGGGACGAAGAGCATCTCTCTGGTTTCGCTCGTCCCGTCGCTGAAGTTCATCGTGAAATCCCGCCGAATGAAGTCGACCGGCGCGCCATCGAACATCACGCCCGTCGGCTCGCCGTCGCCGTCCTTCACGAGCTCCTCCAGGTAGACGTCGGTGAAATCGAGGCCGGTATTGGTCGCGCCCCAGGCGATGTCCTCGTTGTGGCCGATCACCGGGCTTGGAATGCCCGCCAGAGTCACCCCGGCGACATGGATCGTGCCGCTGCCGTTGGTCTTCGAGTCCAGGTGGGCGATGTACCAGACCGACGGTTGCGAGAGCCCGAGGTGAGGGTCGTTGGACAGAAAGGTGTTGCCGTTGGCGGTCTTGGACCCGCCGAGCACCCAGTTGTTCGAACCGATGTCCGAACCAACGACCTGGGTTTCGGGAAAAAGCCGGCGCAAGAGCTCGGTCGCCCGGAGACTGGCGCTGTGCCGGGCCATCGCGGTTCGGGCTCGGGCGTAGATCTCGGGCCGCGCAGATCCTCCATCCTTTGGCGTGAGCGAGGCGGTCTCGGGCGGAAAGGTCCCCTCCTCGAGAATCGGAGATTTCTTGATCGGCTCGAGGCTCCAAAGGTCGAGGAACCGATCGTTGTCGTCGATGCTTTCGCGAGCTTCTGCAGCCCGTAGTTGCGTGCTCTCGTCGTTCGTCAGGCTGCCGACTAGGGTGAATACGGTCGCGACGCTGTCAGTCGGTTCCCAGAGCACGGTGTCCTCTGGGCCGTAGTCGAGCACGGGGCTTCCGAACTCGGCCGGCCAAATCGCGCCGTTTTCGCCGTTGCGGACATCCGCGATCCACTGGTTCACACCGACCGCATAGGCTTCGAAGACGGCGAGAGTCCGCGCGTCGGTGTTTTCGAGTAATACGTCTTCGGCCGGTCGACCATCGCGCGTCGAATAGAGCGCGCGGTTTTCCGTGGCCGTCTCGATTAGCGGTTCGAGCAGGCCGGCCGACTCGACGACCGGCTTGTTCACCACCTCGGCGAGGCGCCCGGTGGAGAGTCTTCGCTGAAGGTCCATCTGCACGAAACGATCGCGCGCGTGATAGTAGCCGAGCGCCATCGCGCAGTCTTCGTCGGTCTCGCAGTCTGCGTGGAAGTTGCCGTGCTCGTCTTTGTAGAATGTCGCATCGGGGGGCCTGGTCAACTCAGACCCCCCCGCCCCGCC
>JBLYYU010000060.1:0-8467 GCA_048550275.1 Polyangiales bacterium | reverse complement strand
GGCGTTCCATCGTCGTCGGTGTCGTCGTCGGTCGGATCCGAGTCCCCATCGGGGCTCTCGTCTGCCGTGTCGATTCCGTCGCCGTCATCGTCTTCGTCTTCGAAGTCCGGCGTACCGTCATCGTCGGTGTCGCGGCAGCTCGAAGGTTGCAGCGGATTGCCAGGCGCCGGGCACTCCAGGTCATCGGGAATCCCGTCACCATCGGAGTCCGGCACATCGGATTCGCGGCGGCAACTGCTGTCACAGCCATCGCCTTCGACCGCGTTGCCGTCGTCGCATTCTTCCCAGCCCGAAGCGACGTCGATCACGCTGACTGTGTCATCGCCACAGACGTCGAGGTAGTCGGGCCGCCCATCGCCATCGCTGTCCGAGCAGCCGCCAGCAAAGTCTTCGCACTCGTCTTCGGTCGCGGCTCCGTCGCCATCGTCGTCCGGGTCGAGATAGTCAGGCTTGCCGTCACCATCCGAGTCCTCGTTCGTTGGGTCATTGTCCCCGTCGTAGTTCTCGTCGGCGGTGTCGATGCCGTCATCGTCGTCGTCCGGGTCGTCGAAGTCCGGGTTCCCATCGTCGTCCGTGTCAGGACAGTCGTCGGGGTCGCCTACCGGATCGCCCGGCGCCGGGCACTCCACGACGTCGGGAATCCCGTCGCCGTCGGTGTCATCAACCGTGTTGTCGTCGTCCAAGTAGTCGGGAGCGCTGTCGCCGTCTCCGTTGGGACAACCCGCACCCGGATCGGCGCACTCGAACACCGTATCGATGCCGTCGCCGTCGTCGTCCGCATCCTGGAAGTCCGGCGTGGAATCCCCGTCGGTGTCCTGAGTCGGTGCGCTCGTCCCGGTGTTGTCGGTGTCGAAGGCGTCGTCCAGACCGTCTGCGTCACCATCAGTACCGATTGGCGCGCGATCTGCGATCCCGTTCATGTCCGCGTCGTGGCCCTCGATGAGGTCTGCGATGCCGTCGCCGTCCGCGTCTTCATCGAGGTAGTCCGGCGTGCCATCGCCGTCCGAGCTCTCGCAGCTCGCCGCCACGCTGCACTCCACGGCGTCGGTGATCCCGTCGCCGTCACTGTCGATGTCGCGATGGTTCGGAAGGCCGTCGTCGTCCGCGTCGCATGCGTCGGGGTCGACGCCGCACTCGGTCGCGGTCGGAATCCCGTCGTCGTCGTCGTCCGGATCCATGTGGTCCGGGTTTCCGTCGTCATCGCTGTCGCGGCAGCTCGGGATGTCGCCCTCACACTCGACCGTATCGGGGATGCCGTCCCCGTCGGTGTCCGCGGGAAGGTTGTCCGGGTCCAGGTAGTCGGGGGTGCCGTCGGAATCGCCATCCGGGCAGCCGCTTGGCGGGTCCGGGCATTCGAAGGCCGTACCCACGCCGTCCCCGTCGTCTTCCGGGTCTTGGTAATCCGGCTTCCCGTCGCCGTCGCGGTCCGGAGTCGTGGCGGGAACGCCACCGGCCATGTCGAGGTCGTACGCATCGTCGAGGCCGTCCTCGTCGTCATCCATGCCGAGCGGCTCGAAGTCCGGCTCACCGTCTCCGTCCCCGTCATGGCCTTCGACCGCATCGACGATCCCATCGTCGTCGGAGTCCGTGTCGAGGAAGTCCGGGGCGCCGTCGCCGTCCGTATCCGGGCAAGCTGTCGGATCCGCGCACTCGACTCGATCCGCGATTCCGTCGCCGTCGCTATCCTCGTCCAGGTAGTCGGGTCGGCCGTCGCTATCGCGATCTTGACCGGTCGCGCCCATTCCTCCCTGGTCGATGTCGAAGGCATCGTCCAGGCCGTCTCCATCGGCGTCGTTCCCGCTTGGAAGCGCCTCAGGCTGCCCATCGGCGTCGCCATCGAAGCCCTCTACTCGGTCGAGCAGGCCGTCATTGTCGCTGTCGGCGTCCAAGAAGTTCGGGGCGCCATCGTCATCGCTGTCCGGCACGGGCGCCTCGATTCCGTCGGCGTCGCAGCCGCTGGGCATGCCCGCGCAATCCGCGTCGAACGCGTCATCGAGGCCATCGCCGTCGTCGTCGCTTCCGACGGATACCGAATCGGCGATGCCGTCACCGTCCGCATCGTGCGCTTCGATGGCGTCCGGAATACCATCTCCGTCGGAATCTGAATCGAGGTGATTCGGAATGCCGTCTCCGTCCAGGTCGACTTCCGTTGGAAGCGTGTCGCAGAACCCGTCAGAGTCGACGTCTTGGCAGGCGACAGCATCCGGGTCGGTGTAGTCTGGAATTCCGTCGTCATCGGCATCTAGTGAGTAGTCGGTGCCACCTGTTTCGACGTCGTCGGGCACTCCGTCGTCGTCGTCATCCGTGTCGATGTCTGCCGGAATGCCATCGCCGTCGAGGTCAGGGAACATACACGCCGGACCAGCAACGCAAATCCGAACGCCAGCGCAGTTGCTATCGTCCACGCAACCGAGGCAGGTTCCTGCGCCGCTCGGGTCGCAGAACGGCGTGGCACCGGAGCAACCGAAGTCCGCGACGGGGCCCTCTTCCGAGTCCAAGCAACTGCGGCATTCCGTGCCGCCCCCGTCGTTCGGCGCTTCGGTCGTCGATGAAGCGGCGCAAATCGGTGTTCCGAGCTCTACGTCGCACCCGTTGTCTTCCTCGGAAGCCACTTGGTCGTTCACGCAAACAGCGCAGACGCCTGGTGTGGCCTGCGAGAGGTCGCAAGCGGGCGTGACGGCGCCGCAGTCGGAGTCAGCTTCGCACCCGCTCGTACATGCATTGAACGTATCGCAAAAGGCTCCCACGCCGCAGTCGATGCTGCTGAGGCACTCCGTGCACTCGAACGCTCCGGCTCCACCGCTGGTAAGGCAGTACGGCGTCTCGGCATCGCATCCGTTGTCGGTATCCGGGTTGGTCTGATCGTCCTCGCAAGGTTCGCAGGTGGTGCCAACACAGATAGCCGACGCGCAATCGGCATCATCGTCGCTGTCGCAGGTGTCGCCGATGGTCGCCGTGGGCACACAAGCGCTGCTGATGCAGGTGTTCACACAGTCCCCATTCGCCAAGCAGACTGCACCATCGCCACCGCAGGTACCTGAAGCATCGCAATCAAACGCGTTCAAGCAGTCGATGCTATCGCCCGCATCACAGGTGCTGCCGAGAACCCCAAACGGTGCGCACTCGGTACCGATACAGGTGCTCACACATTGTTCATTGGCCGAGCATCCAGCACCGTCCCCGCCGCAGGTCCCGAACGCATCGCATCCGAGCACGCCGGCGCAGTCTGCGTCATCGATTGCGTCACACGAGCCGCCGAGCTCGGCCGCCACCGCGCATGCGCTGCCGATGCAGGTATTGACGCAGTCACCGTTCGCGGCGCAGGCCGCCCCATCGCCACCGCAAGTGCCCGAAGCGTCGCAATCGAGCGCGCCCGTGCAGTCCGCGCCGTCGCTCGCGTCACAGGTGCCTCCGACGTTCGCTTGCGGTGCGCAAGCGGTACCGATGCACGTGTTCATGCAGTCACCGTTCGCACCGCAGATCGCACCATCGCCACCGCAGGTGCCCGAAGCGTCGCAGTCCAGCGTCCCCGAGCAGTCACTGCTGTCGCCCGAGTCGCAGGTGCCTCCGACGACCCCCAGCGGCGCGCACGCGCTACCGATGCAGGTGCTTACACACTGTTCATTGGCCGAGCATCCAGCGCCGTCCCCGCCGCAGGTCCCGGAGGCATCGCAAGCGAGCGCGCCTGTGCAGTCCGCGTCGTCACTCGCGTCACACGAGCCGCCTAGACCTACAGTCGCGGCGCACACCGTTTCAATACACGTGTTCACGCAGTCGCCGTTCGCGGCGCAGGCCGCCCCATTGCCACCGCAGGTGCCCGACGCATCGCAATCGAGCACACCCGTGCAGTCCGCGCCGTCGGTCGCGTCACAGCTTCCTCCGATGCTCGCCTTCGGCGCGCATGCGTTGCCGATGCACGTGTTCACACAGTCGTCGTTCGCCGAGCACGCTGCGCCATCACCCCCACAGGTGCCCGAGGCGTCACAGGCGAGCCCACCCGTGCAGTCCGAGTTGTCGCTAACGTCACAGCTTCCTCCGACACCGGCGGGCAACGCGCAGAGGCCGCCGATACAGGTGCCCACGCAATCCGTGTTGAACAAGCAGATCGCGCCGCCCTCTAGGAGGCAGCTAGCACTGCAACCGTCACCCGAGACGTTGCCACTGTCGTCACAAGCCTCCCCTGCGTCGACAACGCCATTCCCGCACACGTTTGCAGGCTCGCAGGTGCTGCCCCCCGCCGTGTCACAGACGCCGCTGGCACATTCGGAGTCGGCTCCGCAGCTCTCGGCGAGCTCTTTCAAGCAGTTGTCGTCACAGCCGTCGCCTGTCGCGGTGCCGCCATCATCGCAGGCCTCGCCGTTCGCTGCCTCGACGGTACCGTTGCCACAGACATCTGCTGGCTCACACGTACTGCCTCCCAGAGTGTCGCAAATGGTGCTCTCGCACTGAGCCCCGTTGGTGCACGCCTCGTCATTCTCGAGCAAGCAAGTGGCTCCGCATCCATCGCCAGTGTTCGTCGAGCCATCGTCGCAGCTTTCGCCTGTTTCAACTCTGGCATTTCCGCAAACGTCGGTGGACTCACATGACGCAGGCGCTTCGGTGAGATCGCAAACCGGGGCTCCTACCGGACAATCGCCGTCGCCGGTACATCCGGCGGTGCATGCGCCACTAGGACTGCAGAAGGGAGTGCCCGGATCAATCGCCGCGCATTCCAGATTGCTGGAGCAGGGGTTACAGGAACCGGACGTCCCGCAAACGGGTGCGTTGGCATCCAGTGCCAGACACTGGCCATCGGTTGCGCAGGAATCGCACGAGCCGGTTGGGTCGCAGATCGGCGTATCGGAGTCGATGGCGGCGCATTGAGCGCCGCTCGTACAAGCATCGCATGCACCGGAGGGATTGCAGATCGGCATGTCCGCATCGATCCCCGAGCAATCGGCGTTGCTCGAGCAAGCCTCGCAGATGTTGGTGCCGGTATTGCAGACCGGCGTGGCGCCCGAGCAATCGGTGTCGGTCAAGCACCCCGCGACGCAAGCGCCTGACGCATCGCAGAAGGGTGTCGCGGGATCGATCGTCGCGCATTGGGTGTCGGAGGCGCATGGGACACAGAGTTCATCGACGCCATCACAGATGGGTGTCGTCTCGCCACAATCCGAGTCCGAGACACACTTCGTCGGCACTTCGATGGCGTCCATGGGGACGTCTGCCGCGCTGACCGGGGTACCGTCAAAGCAGGCCCAGTCTTTGTCGATTCCGGACGCATTGGACGACGAGCCCAACCAAATCGTGAGTGATCCGGTCGCGCCGTTGTCGTTGAGCACCTGTATCGGAAGCGCAATGGTAAGAAAATAGTCGGTGCCACCGCCCACGCTCGACCCCGCGAGTACGTTGTCGGCGTGCGTGGCCGTGCTGTCCGACCACAATGGCGTCGAACTTCCGGCGGGAAGCAGCTTCACTAGCTCCGCCACGCCGTCGAGGACGGCTATGAGCTCGAATCCGTTTGCCTGGTTGTCGTCGGTGTCGATGCCCCATGACCAGGCATGGGATGCGTACCCGCCCGGGCCCGTTGGACGCGCCGCAAGGCGTTGGCGCAAATAATAGAAGGTCGTGTCGTTGGCATAAAAGGCGGCGGCCTCCGCTCCGACGCCGACGGCGTCGATGCGGGACGGCGACTCATCTCCAACCGGATCGCTCGAGAGCGTACCCCCATTGCACGTCACGGCCTCGTACGTTTGGGTAAAGAACTGTGCCCGTGCGGTCGAAACACTGAAGAGCGTTCCGCAAAGCAAGCCCCATGCGATGGAATGGATCACGAAACCAGCGCGTCCAGCGGCCCGCCAAGACGGTGCAAAGAGCAGAGGCGAGACTCGCGCGTGTCTAGAGTTGGACATAGTATTCCCTCGGAAAATTCCCGCTACAAGAGAAGTATTCTCTTAGGAATAAAAAAATCAAGTATTTGTGCGTGATTATCCTTTCAGGTAAATCGCCGCAGACGCAAGAAGCCGGGTCTTTCACAACGGAAAGCGTGCGCTATCTCACAATTTTTGGCTCTGCGTGGGGCTTGGCTCTCAGTCGGGTGCTGGAAGGTCGGACTTGCCCATCAGGTAGGTGTCGACCGCCTTGGCCGCGCCCCGGCCTTCGGCGATGCCCCAGACGACCAAGGACTGTCCGCGGCGGCAATCGCCGGCGGCGAAGACGCCCTCGCTGCTGGTCGCGTACTTGCCGTAGTCCGCCTTGAAGTTGCCGCGCGGGTCGCGCTCGAGGCCGAGCTGCTCCGCGAGCGTGTCCTCCGGGCCGGTGAAGCCCATGGCTAGGAAGATCAGGTCGGCTTCGAAGACCGCGCCGGAGCCCGGCACCTCGGTCATCTGCCACTTGCCGTCGGCGTCCTTGTTCCACTCGACGCGAACCGTCTCGACGCCCGACACCCGGCCCTTGCCGTCGTCGATGAAACGCTTGCTGAGCACGCAGAACTCCCGCGGGTCCTTGCCGAACTTGGCCGCGGCTTCCTGATGACCGTAGTCGACGCGGAAGATCAACGGCCATTGCGGCCAAGGGTTGTCCGGGGCACGTTCGGCCGGCGGTTTCGGCAAGAGCTCGAAGTTGACTACCGAAGTCGCTCCGTGGCGAATCGAAGTGCCGATGCAGTCGGTCCCGGTGTCGCCGCCGCCGATCACGATGACGCGCTTGCCCTTGGCGCTGATGTACGCGCGGTCCTCGAGCTTGCTGTCCATCAGGCTCTTGGTGTTCTTGAGCAAGAACTCCATCGCGAAGTGCACGCCCTTGAGATCGCGCCCGGGGATTGGCAAGTCACGGGGCCGGGTCGCCCCCGCGGCCAGCACGACCGCGTCGTTTTCGCTCCGAAGCTGCTGGGCGTTGGTGTCGACGCCGACGTTCGCGTTCGTCACGAATTCGACGCCTTCGGCGCGCATGATGTCGAGGCGTCGCTCCACGATGCCCTTGTCGAGCTTCATGTTCGGAATGCCGTAGGTCAGAAGCCCACCGATGCGATCGTCCCGTTCGTATACGGTCACGCTGTGCCCGGCACGGTTGAGTTGCTGGGCCGCGGTGAGCCCGGCGGGACCGCTGCCGATGATCGACACCTTCTTGCCGGTGCGCTCCTCGGGAGGTTCCGGCTTTATCCAGCCTTCTTCGAAGCCCTTGTCGACGATCGCACACTCGATGTTCTTGATTGTTACGGCGGGCTCGTTGATGCCGAGGACGCAAGCGCCTTCGCAGGGCGCCGGACAGACCCGGCCAGTGAACTCTGGGAAGTTGTTCGTCTTGTGCAGCCGGTCGAGCGCCTCACGCCAGCGTCCCTTATAGACGAGGTCGTTCCACTCGGGGATCAGGTTGTCGATCGGGCAGCCGGTCGCGGACTGGCAAAACGGCACGCCGCAATCCATGCAGCGCGCGCCCTGCGTCCGAAGCTGATCCTCCGGTACATCGACCGTGAACTCGTCCCATCCGCCGACCCTCTCGAGCGGATCCCGGTAGGGAACTGTTTCTCGCGGAAATTCTTTGAAACCTGTTGGCTTTCCCATCGTCTTACTCCGCCGGTCCCGCTGCGCTGTCCTGTGGTGGGACCGTCTCGGGCCTTGGAACCCCCACGGTCAGGTCGCCCTTCTTCTGAAGGACGCGTCTGTAATCGGTGGGCATCACCTTCACGAACTGCTCCACGGAGCGATCCCAGTTTGAAAGAACCCGCTCGGCGACAGCCGAGCCCGTGTGCTGCAGGTGCTCTTCGATGAGCCCCTTGAGGATCTCCACTTCCTCGGGCTGCTCTAGCCTCTCGAGATCGACCATCTCTTGATTGCACTTCGCGGGGAAATCGCCGTTGGGGTCGAGCACGTAGGCCACGCCCCCGCTCATGCCCGCTCCGAAGTTCCGACCGGTGTCGCCCAGGATGACCACCTTGCCGCCGGTCATGTACTCACAGGCGTGGTCGCCAACACCTTCGATGACGGCCCAGGCCCCGGAGTTGCGGACGCAGAAACGCTCGGCCGCCCGGCCCCGGAAGAACGCCTTCCCCTTGACGGCGCCGTACAAGACCACGTTTCCGATGATCATGTTCTCGGCGGGGACGAAGGTCGCCTTCTTGGAGGGGTAAACGATGATTTTGCCGCCCGAGAGCCCCTTACCGACGTAGTCGTTGGCGTCGCCCTCGAGCTCGAGGGTGACTCCCTTTGCGAGCCAGGCGCCGAAGCTTTGCCCGGCTGAGCCGTCGAACTTGAAACGGATGGTCTCGTCCGGGAGAAGCTCCTCGCCCCATTTCTTCGCGATTTCATGGCTGAGCATGGTGCCAACCGTCCGGTTGGTGTTCTTGATCTTGATCTCACCGCGGACCGCGGTTCCGTCATTGATGGCCGGCTGGGCCATCTCGATGAGCCGATTGTCGAGTGCCTTGTCGAGGCCATGATCCTGCTGCTTGGTGCAGTAGATGTCCGTGACAGCGTTCTTCTTCTTGGCC
>JBLYYU010000059.1:0-14957 GCA_048550275.1 Polyangiales bacterium | reverse complement strand
TGCATTCCTGCGGAAGTGGCGGAACTGGCAGACGCGCTAGACTAAGGATCTAGTGAGGTAACACTCGTGGAGGTTCGAGTCCTCTCTTCCGCACCCAGTCCTCTGTAAACGTTACGTACGTATCTACGAGGACATCGAACCGACGGTGTACTCGGCCCCTTGCAGGGGCCTGCGTATTGCAACTGGAATCCGGCAGCTCCGTGGACTCACGTCCACTCCGGCTTTGCCGCATTCCAGTCACACGCGAGTCCTCTCTTCCGCACCCAGTCCTCTGTAAACGTTACGTACGTATCTACGAGGACTCGAGCGATGGGGGACGAGAAACGAGGCCGAGATGTTAGTGACGGCGACGGCGTCTCGCGCGGGTTCGTCCGTCGGCGCGGAATCCCACGGACTCTGTCAACGTGATATCCTTCCGCATATGACAAGCAAGCACGTACTTGGTTTCGGGTTGTCACTCTTGTTGGCGGTGTTCGCTGGCGCCTGCAGTGACAACGGCGATGGCACGGGGGGCTCTGGTGGCGCGGCGGGAGCCGGTGGGTCTGCCGGGGACGGCGGCTCTGCTGGGGACGGTGGCTCCGCCGGAGACGCCGGTGCGGGCGGCGCAGGTGGTTCCATGACGGAGCGGGCCGACTTGATCGTTCGCTCGATCGGAATCCCAATGGTTTCTTGCCCGGGAGGAGGCGGCACGTGCGTCACCACTGTCGAAATCGCCATCGAGAACACTGGCTCAGGTGACGCTCCGCCGTTCACCTTCGAGGTCACGCTCGACCCCGACCAAATGGTTCAGGTTCCTCAGACGGTCCCGGCAGGTTTGGGAACCGGTATCGCCCAGGTGTTCACGATCGTGACGCCGCCAGGCGGCAACTGCTTCGACCCCGATTGCACGATCTCCGTCTTGGTCGACGACAATAACGATGTCGTCGAATCCGACGAAACCAACAACACCGACAGCGCGACGACCCTTGGCTAGCTTTGAGGCCGCTACCGACAAGTCGATGGCGCCTGACAACCTCGACCCGACGTTGAAGACCGTCGAGCCCATCATCGATCGCGTCCGCTGGTAGCTCTCCGAACGTCGCTCCGGTCGTCGGGTCCGATGATTCGCCGTGGCTTTGTCCACGGGTGGGGCCCGCGGTCGTCTCTTCCGCGCATGGGCGACAATTGATTACAGCGGACGCCCCCGAGGGGCTTTGGAACCCAGATCTCAGTAGCATTGTCACGAGCGGGGCACTCCCTCTACTCCCACGCATCTATCGTACGCCTTGCGGGCTATTCAACTGCCGCTAACGTAGTACATAAGGGCGAAACACAGGGGGATTGATGCGGAACATTGGATATGCTGCGTTGCTTGCGATGCTGTCGTTGGTGGGCTGCGGATCAGCGACGCTGGACGACCTGGGGTCCGATAGCTCCCGCTCATCCGACGGCGCGAACGAGCCGGCGGCCTCAGAACCAGGCAGCCCCGATCCCGGCGACCAAGGCCCGTCCGACGAAGACCCATTGGGCCAGACCCCGGTAGGCGAAGACCCGCCTGCCAACGAGCCGCCGGGCGAAGACCCGCCCGTCTCCGATCCGCCGACTACCGATCCGCCAGGCAGCGATCCGCCCAACGACGATCCTGTGGATCTCCCAGCCGCAACCTGCGCAGCGCCGACGAGCCCGGTCGACACTTCGAACGCCACCACAGTGGTTGGGGACGGAACGCCGGGCAGTTGTACCGAAACGGTTCTTCGCGACGCGGTGGCCCGAGGAGGGATCGTCACGTTTGACTGTGGGCCTTCCATCAAGACCATCAGCGTCAGCCAAACTCTGGTGGCGGCTTCTAACCAAAACACGACGATCGACGGGAATCACAAGATCGTCTTGGATGGCGGTGGTGGCACGCAGATTCTCAGAGCCTACGACGGTGACTGGCGAAACAACCAGGCCACACTGACCGTGCAACGGCTGGTGATGCAGCGCGGTCACGACACCGGCACCGGCTATCGTCCACGCGACGGCGACAAGGTCTGTGCCTGGGGATACAGGGACGGCGGGGGAGGCGCGATCTTCACGCGCAATGTCAATGTTCACGTCTGGGGTGTGACCTTCTTGGACAACCAGGGCCCGGAGATTGGCCCTGACGTCGCCGGCGGAGCCATCTACGTGCTGGGCTCGATCGAGCTCGTGGTGACCAACAGCGTGTTTCGCGGGAACTCCGCTTCCAACGGTGGCGCGATCGGCGTACTTCACACGAGCTCGTACATGTACAACGTGATCTTCGAGGACAACGCCGCAACCGGCATGCTCGCGAACTACTACGGGGGCGACGCCTCGGGCTGTCCCGAGTTCGCGCACGCACAGCAGGGCGGAGCCGGCGGGCTCGGTGGCGCTTACTACATCGATGGGCAGGACCCCGAGGTCGTGTTCTGTGGGGTCGAGATGTCCAACAACATCTCCGGCGACCTCGGCGGCGCCGTGTTCGCTTCCCGGTACTGGGGTCTGCTCGGCGGCCGGCAAACGATCACCTGGGAGAAGTCCGTATTCAACGGCAACTACTCGCCGACCGGCGGCGGTGGCGCGGCGTACCTGAACAACTCTTACTTCACGCTCAACGACTGCAGCTTCGAAGGCAACTCGGCGGGGAATGGTGACGGCGGCGCGCTGAAGCTGACCGGGCTGACCTTGAACGCAAACAACGTCACCTTTACCAACAACTCGTCTGCGTGGGGAGGCGCAGTTGCGCATTGGGAAGGTGGGCCGGAGGGCGTCGGTAGCGCGAGCAACCTAACGCTCTCGGGAAACGAGCCCAACGACTTCGTCGGCGACTTTCCTGCACCCTAGCGCTACGACTCGCCTGACGTCCCGGAGCTGGCCCGGTGAGTCGCTTTTCGGTACGATGGCCGGAACGTGGCCCAGTATGAGAGTGAAGGCCCGATTCCCTTGGGCTCCGACGGAGACATGCTCTGGTTCGCGCGCGGACGAGTCGTGGTCTCGGTGCCACAGAACATGACCGGCGGGCGTCCGGAAATCATGGCGCGCATCCGCGAGCGCTACGAGCAGCTCGGAGAGCCGCTAGCGCTTGCGATTCTCGTCAAGGATCACCTCGAACGCCCTAGCGACGAGACGCGAGAGGACATTCGGCACTCGTTCGATGAGATCTCGCCGATGCTGGCCTGCAATTCGATCACGATTCTCGGCTCAGGCTTCTTCAGCAGTTTCTTCATCAGTATCGTTTCGCAGACCCTGAGGCTCACGCGCCGGGACGGTGGAACCTATCGGATTCACACCGATTTGCAGTCGACGGCATCGTGGATGTGCAAGCGGCTGAACGACCCGAACACCTCGGTCGAAGAGATCCTCGATACCCTGCAATGGGCCAGTGCTGAGAAGTAGGCCCTCTCCTGGCCGTTCTCTCCTGTCTAGCGAAGCCGGAGCGATTGTGCGTGTTTGAACACGACGTCGTGGATCAGTGCTCGGAGATCGCGACTCGTGTCTGCCGGGACGTCGCGGTATTTCTTCTGAACCTTCAAGAACACCTTGCTCAGGCGCTTCCGCGTCGAGGCGTCGATCTGGTCTAGGATCTTCTCGGAGCTCCCGGTCGGTGCGGGCAGCTCCTTTTTGGCGTGCGCCCAGGCCTGAATGCGATCCAAGTGATCGAGCGCCCTCGCCAGGAGGACGAAAGGGAAGTTGAGCGAGGGGTGTGGCCCGACTCGAACCCGGTAGCCATCCTTCGGATTCCGCATCGCCGACATCGCCTGGTCCGCCACATTGGACGCGCTGGCAAAGCGGCGCGTGAGTTGGTAGACCCCAACACCCAAGCCGCCAAGCCCCCCGAGCACGGTCCCCGTTAGAAACGAGGCAAAGCCCACGGCCGCGTCGACCGCCCCACCCGCGGCTGCCCCGGTTAGCGTCGTGAGGGTCAGCAGCGTCCTCGGCGAAAGTCCCATAACGTCCCAGGTCTCTTTGGCGAACAGGTCGTCGTGCGAGTCGAGCTCGATTTCGGTCTCGGGCGACCAGTCCTCGAGATGGTGAAGGTAGACAGTGGCGATCTTCCGATGCGCCTTCTTCTCGATTTCACGGAGCCTGTCGTGGAAATCCCGCTCGAGACGCGATTGCTCGTGCGCCAATGCCTGCTCGTCGGGAAGCACTTCGCTCAAATGCAGCGTAAGGGCGTCGAGCATCATTTCAGAGATGATGTTGGCGACTTGATAGCGCCGGTGCTCCTCCTGCACCCGCAAGGCATCGACCGCTTCGGCAATCGACTGTGCCCAGGAGGGCTGCAGGGTCGCAAAAGCTTCGAGGAGCTTGCGCCGCTCTTCCCATGTCACCACATGTGCGTCGAACAACCGCACCAGCTTGAAGTATTGCTCGAGCGCGCGCCGCCAGTCGTCGATATGGACGCCCGTTCCGCTACGGTTGATCAAGGCCATGGCGGGTCGCCCCGTGTAACGCAGCACCTCCATTTCGGTCTCGTAGTTCTTCCGGTACGGCTCATCGCCGTTGACCACGTAGAGAATCGCCGCGCCATCGAGAATGGGTCGAAGGAGGCGTCGCTCCTCGACGAATTCTTCGCTGCCTTCGAAGGCGTCAACGAAGTCGCGAACACGTTGAACTCGCTCTGCGGCGCTCACCTCTCGCTGTTTGATCCAGTGAAGCGCTCGCGGTGCGTCCTCGAACCCGGGCGTATCGGTGACCGAGAACAAGACCCGGCCATCCACCTCGACGTCGTAGCGAACACACTCGGTCGTCGTGCCAGGCCGTGGGGAAATCTTGACGGCGTCGTTCTCGATCAAGCTCGCGATGATGCTCGACTTGCCCTTGTTGACTCGTCCGACGACCGCAAAATGCGGCACTTCGATGCTTCTCTCGCTCATAGCGCATCCAAGGCGATGTACGGGTCCGCCAACTCGGCCAAGTACCCGGCCCAAACGTCACGTTGCTCATCGTCGCCGCCTGGGGTCAACAAGACGTAGATCTTCCGCCTCGACTGTCCGTGCTCTCGCAGAGAGCGAACGAGACGCTTGAAGGCGCGATCCGGCGCGTTCCAAGGCTCGGCCAGCACGAGGACTGGCTGCGCAGTATCTTCGAGTCGCCTGAGCAAAGCCTCGTCCTCGCCGTGGTCGTGGCCACCCGCACTCGCGACCGGTTCTTCTACGACGGCGCCAAATCGCTCGCGCAGACGGGTAAGGAATGCCTCGTCGGAGATCTCGGCGTCCCGCCAGCGAACCGCGATCGCAGGCTCGTCCGTGCTGAACTGCTGCGGTCGACCCAATGGCTGATGTCCCTCTCCGAGCGGCGCGACATTGCCCGGGTCTTCCCCGTGCACGCGTCGCACCCGCGGCGTCGTTAGACGCACGATGACTTCAGCCTCATCGGGCGTATCGAAGGGAAGCTTCCGAAATGCGCGGCTCAACCCCAGGCTGCTCCAGACGACGAGCACGAGCCGTGGGAGCAGACCGTAGACCAGTAGACACATCAAGAGAAAAGGCCACCACCCCCCTGCGACCGCCGCGTCTTGAACGCGAGTGCCCGCTGGAGCGTTCACGTATGCAGCGTCGAGCCGAAAGTACTGGGTCGCTTCCACCAGAGCGGTCGAGGGAACCGCATTGGGCAACCAAGATCTCCAAGGGAGCGCTACGGTCTCGCAAAACCTTTGGAGGCCTTCGGCCCCGACCTGCAATGTCGTGCTCCAAGCAAAAGCCAAGTCGGTGAACGAAACGGCGGCGACGAAGGTTGCAATCGCGCCGACGTTGAAGGCGGCTGCGCCGAGCTGCATCGCACGGAACAGGACCCAACGTTCTACCCCTGCGTATAGGGAACGCCTCGCGAGGAATCGTCCAGCGTCGTCCGCGCCCACCATTCGCGCAATCGATTTTCGGAACAGAGCGGTGAGGGGAAGCTGCGCCAGAACACCGGGGGACCTGCGCGACCAGACGAACGCCGCGATCGTCGCAAGTAAATTGAGCGACTGGAGGAACACGAACACGCCAAGCACGACGAGGACATTGATCGGATGGTCCCCTGTGAACTGCAACACCGCCAGAGCGACTGCGACCCCGATTAAGCCAAAGAGCGCAATGCCCAGCCAGACAGCCGTGTCATGCGCGCGCACGAAGCGGTCCCCGGCACTTGGCGTTGCGCCCTGGCGCTGCAACGACGCGAGCCAGCGGGCCAGAAGCTCCGGGGGCGTCCTCGGGTCATCGCCCCAACGCAGAGCGATCGCCCGATCCCGTGCGATCAGCTCGTCGCTCGGTCGACCCCGGTCAGCGGCAAGCTGGACCTCGAAGTCGATCAACTCCGCCAGGCCGAAGCGACCCTGGTTTGAATGTCGCTCAGGCGCCGTCACGTGAGGAATTGGTACTATACCCCCAAGGCCGACGCCAAGCGGCCTCTTCAGTCCAGCAGATGGACGCGTTTATAGAAACGCCCGTCGACGCCGCCGTTGGTGTCGCCTTTGACCATGAGCGCTCCGAAGGTCGGCGCGTAGTAGATACGCCACGCGTCGCTCGTGTCGCTTTCCCACCAGCCGACGTTGTTCTGCATGTGCAGGCTCACCGGCCAAGGAAACGCGGTGCTCCCTTCGCCGAGCCCGATGACGCTGCGTTCGGTTCGCCTACCGGTCCCCGGATGCGTGAAGCTGAGTTTCAGGCTCGCGATGTATCCCTCGCTTTGTGCCGGAGAGAGGCCGCCACAGTCGTTGAACCCCGACGCCGTGTCGGTCATCGATGCATCGACACGAATCGTCATATGGGGAGGGACTTCAATCGTCCCGCGCTTCACGAGCCATCCCGTGTCCGCAATCTGGCTCGTGGAAACGGAGAAGCGGCCGCCGTCGGGGCGATCGCCGCGACCTCCGAGGAAGACCTCCATGTCGTACCGGCAGTCGCCGTTCTGAAAGTCGCCGATGTTGATTCGATAGACGAATTCGTAGTCCGCGGTGATCGTGCCGGTCTCTTCGGTGCAGTCAGGCCCTCTAGGCCCGGAGAACCCGATGTACTGCCCATCTCCAACGACACCGTCATTCATAATCTCGAAGGCAGCGCTGCGGCAAACCTCATCGCCCCAGAAGTAAGGGACGTAACGAACCGTCTGCTTTTCGCATTCGGTCTCGCCACCGAAGAAGCTGTCGCCCGTAGCGCAATACGGATACAGCTCCTCGACGGTGCCTTCGCCTTCACGCCACTCGTTGCCGGAGAGGCCATCGGTATACGTACCTCCGTAGTTGTTGTGGTGGTCGATCCGGAACGAGAGCGGATTGGCTCCATTGAACGTGTCCTGCCAAATGAAGCCCGGGTAGCTCCATCGCTCGGGCATTTGAAGGCCATTGGTGCCATTGCCCGTGTAGAACTGAACCTCATCGTTCACCCAAGTGATCCCAACCAGATTGGCGCTCAGCTTCTCGATGAAGCCGGGATTACCCCGCCTGCCGGCTCTGATGTCATCGCGGCTGGAGATATCGACAGAGGTGCGACCCGGCTGCGCAAACGCAAAGAACTGCATCGTGGCGAACTCGGCATCGTCAGCGACGAGCGACACGGCGTGTGCCCCCTTGCTGTGTCCAAAGACCCTCACATTGGCCTCGCTGTAGTGGGTCTTCAGCGTGTAGAGCAATGCGTCGAGGGCTTCCGTTGCGCCGATGACACCGTCGTCGTAGCTGGCCGCGTCGAAGACGTTCGCCAGCCCCTCTACGACGGCCGAGTCCCGATACTGGAGTGACAAATACCCTCGGCCCGTGTCACGAGAGAACATGGCGTTGAACTGCTTCCACGCCCCGTGCTCTGCCGCGGTTCCCGGGACGAAGACATCGAACGACGTGGTGCACGCTTCGGGCAGCGCGTTCTCGATTTGCCCAGCCACGCAGCTCGCGATGCTCTCTTTGTCCGCGCGCTTGGCGCAGGAGTCTCCGGAGCCCCCGTCCTGACTCAGGTCGACGATGAAGACCTGGTCGCACACCGCCGCGGTCGTGCTTCCTCCGGTGCCGCCATTGCCCCCTGCCCCGGAGTCGCCTCCCGGGCCGCTTCCCGAGTCGCCGCATGCCGATAGCAATGTGGCCATCATGGCTGCGGCAATCGTCGCGGAGCTCGTCCAGCGGCCGAGCTCGAAAGTGTTGAAACTGTGCGCTGCCTCGCGCGCGGGCGCATGGTTTGGACGGGTTCCTTGCATCGGCGACTTGTACATCCCGCGACCCGTCCCAATCAAGAGATCAAGACGAATTGATGCCGCGGAAACAAGACCGTTTGGTTACGAGAAAGGACGCGAGAGCTCAACGCCAACACAGCCACTAAGTCAGCTTCGGTCTCTTCCAACCGGTCACTGCGTTTAGCCAAGCACTCGTGCGTGGCATCAGGCGCGTAAACAGCAGAATCATCTTCATCGTCAGCGGCCGCACGAATTCGTCCTTGTTGGCGGCAATGGCGCGGACGATGTAGCGGGCGGTCTTCTCCGGGGACAAGACCGGAATCATCTTCCCGATTGCGGGGATACGCTCGTGGGAGCCTGGGTTGTTGTCAAAGTACTCACTGGTCACTTCGCCAAACACGAGGTGAGTTACGCCGACACCGGTCCCGCGGAGCTCCGAGCGAAGCGAGTCGTTGAGACCCCGGAGCGCGCAACGGCAAGCAGCGTACCCAGTGGCGCCGGGAATGACGAGGTACGCCATTGGAGAGTTCACGTTGGCGATGCGGCCGCTGCCCCGGCTGATCATGTCCTGCACGAACGCGCGGGTCGTGAAGAACGCGGCGAAGTACGGCGTGGCCATCATCGACACAGCTTCGCTCGGCTCGGTTTCCTCGAGCGCGCGCCATTCCCCAGCGCCCGCGTTGTTGATGAGAACTTCGGGAACGCCGAGCTCGGCTTTGATCCGCTCGGCGGTCGACATCACAGCATCGGGATCGCTCACATCGCAGGCGTAGACGTGGGCCTCACCGCCGGCTTCTCGGATCTCGTTGGCAACCGCCTCCAGCTTGGATTGCGTGCGAGCCAAGAGAATCACTTTCGCGCCCGCTCGCGCCATCTCGCGCGCCGTTGCCGCACCGATTCCGCTGGACGCTCCCGTGATTAAGACCAGCTCGTTCTGAATTCGCATAGACTCTGGAGTAGACGCGGTCCGTCGCAGGTCTGTCAACCGGACCCGGCACTCATTCGGGGACGCTTCGAGCCAAATTCGCCCCCTCTGACGTAGCTCCCGGAGGATCTTCGGCTATGTTCGTGCCGCATTTTGGGCCCTGCGCCAGTGGCCTCTACACTATGTGCAACCGATTGGACGCTCGCGTGGACAGACCTCAAGACTCGTCACGGATTGGCATCGTAGGGACCGGTTTCGTTGCCGACCTCTACATGCGTTCGCTCAAATTGCATCCGGAGATGCTCGTCATCGGAGCACACGACTCCAACCCGGAGCGGCTCCGGGAATTTTCCGAGTATTGGAAGGTAGCGCCGTTCGCTTCGCTCGACTCCCTGTTGCAGGAAGGAGCTTGCGATCTGGTCTTGAACCTCACGAACCCCGGTTCTCACTACGAGGTGAGTCGCCGCTGTTTGTTGTCGGATGTGAACGTCTATTCGGAGAAGCCGCTCGCTGTCGATTTGGAAGAGGCACGAAGCCTTCACGCCCTCGCTCAGGAACGGAATCTCCTGCTTGCCTCAGCGCCGTGCAATTTCCTCAGTGAGTCTTCTCAGGTTGCTTGGAAGTCTCTGCGTGCCGGCGTCCTCGGAAAGCCCCGCCTGGTCTACGCCGAGCTCGACGACGGCTTCATTTCGCAGGCCGCCTACCGCTCGTGGATGAGCGAATCGGGGGCCCCGTGGCCGTACCAAGACGAGTTCGAAGTCGGATGCACGCTCGAGCACGCTGGGTACTACCTCACTTGGCTGGTGATGATGTTTGGGCCGGTGCGTCGCGTCGCGGCGGCTGCCGCCTGCCTCGTCCCCGACAAAGGGGCGGAGACCGCCGTCGACACTCCCGACTTCTCGGTCGGCATTCTCTACTTCGACGATGGTGTGGTCGCGCGCTTGACCTGCAGCATCCTGGCGGCCCACGACCACAGGTTTCGCGTCATAGGCGATCGAGGCGTGTTGGAAGTCAAGGACTGTTGGAACAACGAGAGCCCCGTCGTCGTCAAGCGTCGAGTCCGCGTCCGTCGGCGGCTGATCGACATGCCGATCGGCCGCAAGGAACGAATTCGCGGCCGCACCCATCCAAAGGTCGGCCGAACTGGCGCCGCTGCCATGAATTTCGCCCTCGGGCCGGTCGAGATGATGCAGGCGATGCGCGAGTCGCGCTCTCCCCGCACTTCCGCAGACATGGCCCTGCACATCAACGAGGTCACCCTCGCGCTTCAGGACGCGACCGGGGGCGCAGCGGTCGACATTCAGTCCACTTTCTCACCCATCGATCCGATGCCCTGGGCGCGCGACTCATGAGAGTGGGCATCATCGGGACGGGCGGCATGGCGCGCACCATGGTCAAGGCGATCGGCGCCGCGCCGGGCATGACTGTTACCGCCGTTGCGTCTCGCTCTCGCGATCGAGCGGAGTCGTTCGCGCGGGGCCAGCAAGTCGAACATTGGTTTGGCGACATTTCGTCGCTCGCCGCCTGTTCGGAGGTCGACCTGGTTTACGTGGCAAGCCATCCCGATCGGCACGTCGGGGACTGCCGATTGACCCTCGAGGCAGGGAAACCCGTGCTCTGCGAGAAGCCACTCGCGACGTCAGCAGCGGACGCCGAGCTTCTTGCCGAAGTGGCGGCCAAGCACGGCACGTTCTTGATGGAGGGACTGTGGCTGCGCTTCTTGCCTGCGGTTCGCCACGCCGAGCAACTCGTTCGCGAGCGCGCGTGCGGTACCCCGCTCCTCCTCCAAGCGAATTTCGGCTACCCCGTCGCAGCGGGAACAGCCAGCCCTGGCACCGACGTTGGCGTACTTCTGGATCGCGCCGTCTATCCGATCTCGCTGGCGATCTTCCTATTGGGCCCGGCTCTCGAGAGCTCCGCCCTGGTTGCGCGCGACTCGAACGGGATCGCTACGCAGGCAGCGTTCGTCTTGCGACACGACGGAGGAACGCTCTCGGAGCTCTCGGTATCATCGGAAGCCCACCTCTCGAACACGGCTGCGATCTCGTGCGAACGAGGCAGGATCGAGCTCGCGGAACCCTTGCTCGGAACCGAGCGGGTCATCGTCCGCGAGCACGCCCCTTTGGCCGCGGCCTCCGCATCGGACGAGGCACCTTCGACGAAACAAAAGGTGATCGAGACTCTCAAATCCTCGCCGCTTCTCCGCAGGCTGCGAGCCAGCGCCTCGAGAGGGGGAACCTCCCAGTTCTTCAGCTACGGCCCCTCCCCTTACGTTCCGCAACTCCAAGAGGTCGCACGCTGCGTCGAAAGAGGGGAGACCCAGTGTTCGACGATGCCCCTCGCTCAAACCATCGAGACGCTACGCATCATTGAACAAGCAGAGTCCAAGTAAGGAACCTGGAACGGCCTCGCCACGCGCACCGAGGAGCCGTCAGAGTTTCCAACGTTTGGCGAGATAGTACATCATCGTCTCATCGCTGCCGCCACCAATGCTCGCGATGCGCGTGTCGCAGAACGCACGACCCGCCATGCTCTCTTTCATGTACGCTGCGCCACCGTGTAGCTGGAAGCAGACGTCGGCGACCTGCCGGCACACCCGACCGACGTGGAGCTTCGCCATGGAGATGAGGTCGGTGGCATCCTCGCCGTTGACGAGGGCTTCAACGCAGGCATCGTTCATCAGCTTCCCCGTCGTTAGAAGGGTCTTGCATTCGACCAGCTTGAACTGCGTGTTCTGCATCGACATGAGCGTCTTGCCGAAGAGCTTGCGCTCCCTCGCCCATTCGCAGGTGCTTTCCCAGAGCTCCTCGCTGTAAGCGATGAGCCCGATCGTTGCGACCAGGCGCTCGGCCTGAAATTGCATCATTTGCTGCCCGAAGCCCGCCCCGATCTGACCGATGGTGTTCGAGACCGGGACACGAACGTCCTCGAAGAAGAAGAGCCCGGTGTCGCTGCCCCAGAAACCGATCTTGTCGAGGAGATCGTACGACACGCCCGGCGTGCTAGTGGGCACGATGATCTGGGAGAAACCGGCGTGGCCGGCGTCCGGGTCGGTCACGGCGAGCAGGCAGAGCCAGTCGGCGGTGGCGGCATTGGTGATGTAAATCTTCGAGCCGTTGATGACCCAGTCGTCGCCGTCTCGGACGGCGCGGGTCCGAATGCCTGCGACATCAGAGCCGGCATCCGGCTCGGTCACCGCGATTGCGGACACCGTTTCGCCGCGAATGGCAGGGACCAAGTACTTCTGCTTCAGCTCTTCGCTGCCGAAGCGATGGAGCGACGGCGTGGCCATGTCCGTGTGGACCGAAATCCCAGTCATGACGCCAACATTGTCGGCGCGCCCAAGCTCCTCGCAAAGGATCGCCGTGTACGACCAGTCGAGCCCCGCTCCTCCGTAGGCTTCGTCGTAGCGAAGGCCAAGCAGGCCGAGCTCTCCCATCTTCGGAAACAGCGACTTGTCGATTCGCCCCATCTGGTCGAACTCACGCGCCCTCGGGGCGAGCTCGTTGCGCACGAATGCGCGCACGGTCTCGCGAAACGCCTTGTGCTCGGGTGTCCTGTCCTGCTGCGACATGTCTCGTTCTCCTTCGTGTCGGTGGCGAGACCACACTCTGGATCGAAAGACGGATTTGCGCTCAGGTCAAGCCGCCCAGCGGTCCCTGGCTGTATTGGGGGACGCCGAAAGTGCTGACGGGCTTGCCCATGGCGTGGGTGAGGGAAACCAGCAACTTCCCATGCGGCTCGCCGCCTAGATCGAGGTGGCGACCAGTATTGAAGTAGCCTTGGCAACCCCCAGCGAGGACAAATGGGATGTCCCGGCGGGTGTGATTGTTGCCCTTGCCGAGCTCGTTGACCCAGACCACCACCGAGTTGTCGAGGAGGGTGCCATCGCCCTCTTGGACGTCGTCCATCAGTCCGAGAAGGTATGCGAACTGCTCCGAGTACCACTTGTTGATCTCGCGGAGGTCCGATTTCGCGCTGGCATCGTTGTCGTCGTAGTGGGACAGGCCGTGATGCCCCTCGCCCAGAGTCTGTGGCACCCAGTTGAATCGTACGCCGCTCACCGAACGCGACCACTGAAGCGAGGCGACGCGCGTGAGGTCACAGGCGAGCGCCATGACGAGCATGTCCATCTGCGCTTTGCCAGTGGCCGGGTACATGTCGTTCTGCTGGTACGAGCCGCCTGGAAGCTCCGTGCTCGGCTGGGTACAGGCTTCGCCAAAGACGGAGGTCACGTCGAGGCGTCGTTCGAGATCTCGAATCGACTGGAGGTGCTTGTCGAGCCGTTGTTTGTCCTCATAGCCTAGACGGTTCTGAAACGCCGCGTGCTCGTCCATGACCGCGTCGAGAACGCTCTGCCGCCGTCGCTTGACCATCTGGAGCGCAAATGGGTCGGAATCGATATCGCTGAAGAAGTCGGCGAAGTTCTGACTCGGATCTTCACGCGGAGGCACAGGCTGATCGGGGCCTGTGTACGACATCCGCGACCAAATCGACGAGCTCCTCACCTGCACGCCGAGCTCCAGGGACTTGAACCTAGTAATGACATCCTTGGCAATCTCGTCTGCGATGTATTGATCGACCGACTGACCGCCGCCCCAGCCGACGTACTGCTCGTCACCCGCGTTGCAGGAACCCTCGCAAAAAAGGCTTCCGGGCAAAATCTCCGCGTTGGTGAGCAAGCAGGCCATGCCCGTCTGGTGTCCGTCACCGATCGAATCGTAGGTGACGTCCTGATCGACTCCGTCGAGGAAGAGCAGCTTGTTGGAGAACGGCGCCAAGGCTGCGTGGAGCGGATGACCGCTCAGGTCCATGTTGGAAGGCGGGCTCCAGATGTCCTGCCGGGTCCCGTTGGCCGTGAACCAGAAGACGATGCGCTTCGGAGCCGATCCCGTTTGAGCGGCACCGGTGCTTGGCAACATGGCGTCGAGCATCGGCAAGCCGATCGCGACCGTACCCCCGTAGATCGAGCCTTTGAGCATCGCACGTCGGTTGAGCTTCTTCACTGCGCGCCTCCTTCCCCGGTCGTTTCGAGGTCGACAGCGCGCCGGTAGAGGAACGCGTTGGTTTGGGTGAGCGCGACCAGCAAGGCCTTGATGTTGAAATCCGAGTCGCGGAAGACCTGGTTGAGCTGCTCGATGCTGCACGCATCTTCGCTGGTCACGGTTCGGTTGTACGCAAATCGAAACCACTGCGACGAGACGCACTCTTGTACTTGGGTGCTCGCGGCTAGCGCTTCGGCGAGCTCGACGGCGCCATCGTAGCTGCCGTCGATGTCGTCGGTTTGGACGACCTCGCCAGTGGCATCGATCGCCCGGCCATTCTGCTGGTCACGCCACTGCCCGATCCCATCGTAGTGTTCGAAGATAAAGCCGATCGGGTTCATCAAGGTATGGCAGCCAGCACAGGCCGGATTGGCGCCGATCTCCTCGAACTGCTCCTTCGTAGTCTTGTTCGGGTCGAGCTCTGGGGGCTCGATGACCAAATCGTTCGGCGGAAGCGGCAATGTGTTGCACATGAGCTGCTCACGAACGAACTTCCCGCGAAACACCGGGGAGCTCTGGTTGACGTTCGCGTGCGTCGCCATCAGTCCGGCGCTGGTCAACACGCCCGCACGCCGACTGGGGTCGAGCTGAACCTCACGAAACTCCGGGCCGCTCACCGAATCGAGGACGTCGTCGCCGTAAAACTGCGCAAGATCCTCGTTCATGAAGCTGTAGCTCGCGGTCAGGAGTGTCCGGAGCGAACCGTCGCCTTCGAGAACCGCGTGCTCGATGAAGCGCTCGAGCTCTTCGCGCCACAGAGGCGGAAGCGAACCATTGAACGGAGGGTAGACGCTGCGGTCCTTCGTCAAGCTCTCGAGGTGACCGAGAAGCAGCCACTGGCTGTGGAAGTTCCCAATGAGGTC
>JBLYYU010000058.1:0-2727 GCA_048550275.1 Polyangiales bacterium | reverse complement strand
GGGCCGACGAGGCGGTCGACGTGCTGAATCGCCGCATCGCGATGGACCCGGCCTGCGAACCCGCGCACCGGCACCTGATGGAGCTCTTCGGGCGCACCGGCCGCAGCTCCGATGCGCTTCGCCAGTATCAGTTCCTGAGCGAAGCGCTGTCGAGGGAGCTCAGCGCCGAGCCGAGCTCGGAGACGGTTCTCGTGTATGAACGGATCCGCAAAGGCAATGGCGCCGCCATGCCGACAGCGCCTCCGTCGTCCGCAGCAGCGGCTTCTGTGGCGGGTTCATCGAGACGCGAGCTCCCGACGGTGGCCGTCCTGCCGTTCGACAACTTGTCCGGCCCCGAGGACAACTACTTCGTCGACGGCACCGTCGAAGACATCATCACGGCTCTTTCGCATTTCAGCGCTCTGATGGTGATTTCACGCGGCTCTACCTTCGCGTTTCGGGGGCGCGAGGTCTCCGATCGGGACGCCGCAGCCGAGCTCGGCGCACAGTTCATCGTTCGCGGGAGCGTGCGGAGAGCGGGTAATCGTGTGCGGATCAGCGTCCAGCTTCTCGATGCTCATGCGGGTTCGACGCTTTGGGCGCATCGCTTCGATCGGGAAATCGAAGATGTGTTCTTGGTTCAAGACGAGCTTTCCTCGACGATCGTCTCCACCCTGGCCGGCCGGGTCGAGGCTGCGAGGCTCGCCAAGGCCCGCCGAGCACCGTCCGAACGGCTTGCCGCCTACGACTATGTCTTGCGCGGCAAAGAGCATCACCATCGGCACACGCGCGAGGACTGCGACGCGTCGATCGAGATGTTCGAGCATGCGATCGAAGCCGACCCGGGCTACGCGCAAGCGCACGCTTGGTTTGCTTGCGGGCTTGGTTTGGCAATTCACTTTCGGCCGAACGAGTATGACGAGCTTCTCGACCAGGCGGAAGCGGCCGCAAAGCATGGCCTGGAGCTCGACCAATCCGATGCGGAGTGCTTGCGGATCCTCGCCCAGATCGCCTTGATGCGACGGAACGTGCAACTCGCGATTCGCCACCAAGAACGAGGGCTCTTTCTCAACCCCAACGACGACCGCTGTGTCTGCGCGATGGGCGAGATCCTCACGTTCGCCGGGCGTTCGGAAGAGGCTGAGGAATGGATACGAAAGGCGATGCGCCTCAACCCCTATCACCCGCCACGCTACTGGTCGCACCTCGCTCGCGCACTGTTTCACCAGGGGCGCCACCGTGAGGCGATCGACGCGTTGCAGAACTTCCCGGCGCCTCGTGTCCGGGAGCTGGCCTTCATGGCCGCTGCGGCGAGCATGCTCGGCGATGCAGACGAGATCGCAAAGCGGGTGGCCGCGCTTCATCGAGTGTCGCCCAATTTCGACCTCGAGCGCTTCGTTGGTTCGCTTCCCTACGACGGCGACGAGGATCGCAACGCGCTTCGCCAGGCGCTAGCTGCGGTTCTCTGAGCTGCTAGACAACGGGTTGAAGGCGAAATGGGACCTGAACGCAGCAAGCCGCTTCGGGCGGAGCAGTTCACCACGGCACGGGCCGCGCAGCCTTTCTGGTATCGCTCGGTCAACGCCGTAGGGCGTTTCGTGCCGAGCTTCGGAAAGCCTTCGGCCGAGGCCTGGTTCGCCAAGGCCCAACGGCAGAACCCAGGGGTTGGCGACCCGAAGCCGGAGACGGTGGCTGCCCTCGATGCGCTCTTGGATGCGATAGAAGAGGATGCAGCGCTGAGCTTCTCCGGCCGGATCGCTGCGAAGATGGATTGTCTTCGGATGGCTGGGCAGCATCTGCAGATCGAACGAGCGCTCCGCGAGACGCCGGAGATTTTGGACACCGAAATCCCCGCGCCGATCTTCCTCGTCGGCTGGATGCGCACTGGAACCACGTTCGTACACCGCTTGCTCGCCCAAGATCCGGACACGCGCACGATGCCGTACTGGGAGAGCATGTATCCGTCGCCGCCGAAGAGCGGAACGGACGATCGTCCCGAGCGCTTGGCCCGCGTCCTCGAGCAGCTCGAGAGCATCTCGCCGAACTATGAGGCGATACACCCTATGGGCGCCCGGGAGCCCGAAGAGTGCGTGGCCCTGTTCACCAACGTCTTCCGGACGCTCCAGTACAACGTCCAGTACCGCGTGCCCGGCTATCTCGATTGGCTCCGGCGCGAGGACCCGCGGATCGCCTACGGCCAATACCGGCAACAGCTTCAGCTGGTTCAGTACCACCGGCCGCACGGAAAGCGGTTCGCGCTCAAGGATCCAACCCACTCGGTGTTCATCGAGACGATTCTCGAGCTCTTCCCGAACGCGCGATTCGTGTTCACCCATCGGGACCCGGCAACGACCATGAGCTCGCTCTGCAGCCTCTATGCGTATACGCGCGCGCTGTTCAGCGACGATGTAGATCCCCTAGCGCTCGGGCCGGAGCTGCTCGGAAGCTACCTTCCGTCGTCCCTCGAATGGGCCCTGGAGCTGACCGATGCGCTGCCTGAGGGAAGGGTCGCACACATGCGGCACGTCGACGTGCGCCGCGATCCGATTGGCACGATGGCCAAGGCGTATGCGGACCTAGGCATGGAGCTCGGCGAGCCCGCTCGGGCTTCGATGCAATCCATGATCGACGAGGAGAGCAAGAAGCCGAGAGACATCCACATCCACAGCCCCGCGGCCTTTGGGCTCAGCTAGGACGATATTCGCGAGCGGCTAGCCGGGTACTGTGAGCGTTTCGACTTATGAGGCT
>JBLYYU010000057.1:0-8551 GCA_048550275.1 Polyangiales bacterium | reverse complement strand
TGAAATAGTGTTCTTGGTTCCATGATTCTCGTTACGCAGCGCTCCCGGCTGCCTTGCTCTCGGTTTGTTTTGCTTCTCTGATGGCGAGGATGCGGTTGATGGCAGCGAGGTATGCTTTCGCGCTGGCGACTATGACGTCGGTGTGCGCGCCGTGGCCGTGAAAGACCCGTGCGCGAGAGCGCTCGTACTGCGGATTGATCTTGTCGGGTGGGGAGTCGTCGTCGTGCGGCGATACGCGGACGCTCACTTCTCCGAGCGCGTCGATACCCTGGGTGACCGATTGAACGGTGTATTCCAGTAGGTCCGCTGGCACGTGTACCAGCGACTGAATGGCTTTGTACACAGCATCGACCGGGCCAGTTCCGACGTCCGCTGCGGTTTGCGTCTGGCCGCTCGGCCCGGTGAGGCGAACCGTCGCGGTGGGCATTCCCGTGCCGCAGCCGACCTGTATCTTCTCGAGCTTCCAGTACTCCTTCGGCTGGTAGAGCTCGTCACTGACGAGCGCCACCAAGTCGGCGTCGGTGATGGTCTTCTTCTTGTCGGCGAGCTTCTTGAACCGCGCGAACGCCTTGTCGAGACCATCGCCCGAAACCGGATAGCTGAGCTCGGCCAATCGGTTCGCGAAGGCATGCCTTCCTGAGTGCTTACCGAGGACGAGCTGCGTCTTGCCTGCGCCGACGGTCTCGGGACGCATGATCTCATACGTCTCCTCATGCTTGAGCATCCCGTCCTGGTGGATGCCCGCCTCGTGGGCGAAGGCATTTGCGCCGACGATCGCCTTGTTCGGCTGAACGACCATGCCCGTCACCTTGCTCACCAAGCGGCTTGCTCGCGTGAGCTGCGTCGTGTCGACCTGCGTTTCGATGCCGTACATGTCGCGCCGCACGCGGAGCGCCATGACGACTTCTTCGAGTGATGCATTTCCTGCCCGCTCGCCGATGCCGTTGATAGCCACTTCCACCTGTCGAGCGCCGTTCTGCACCGCGGACAGGCTGTTGGCGACGGCCAAGCCGAGGTCGTTGTGGCAATGCACGCTGATGACCGCGTTCTCGATGCCCGGAACGTTTTCCCTGAGCATCGCGATTCGCCCGCCGAACTCGCCGGGGATCGTGTAGCCGACCGTGTCCGGAATGTTCAGGGTGCTCGCACCCGCTTCTATTGCCGCCTGCAACGCCTCGTAGAGGAAGTCCATCTCCGTTCGGCCCGCATCTTCCGGGCTGAACTCGACGTCTTCGCAGAAGCTGCGCGCGTAGGCGACCATCTCGCCGATCTTCGCGAGCACCTGGTCCCGGCTCATCCGGAGCTTGTGCTCGCGGTGAATTGGCGAGGTGGCGATGAAGGTGTGGATCCGGCCGTGCTTGGCGGGACTCACCGCTTCGGCGGCCTTGTCGATGTCCGGCTTGTGTGCCCTGGCGAGGCTGCAGATAGTCGGCGGTTCGGAAGCCGGCCGACCTTCCACGCCCGTGACACCCACCGCCTCAGCGATGTTCTTCACGGCACGCAGGTCGTCGGGCGAAGCCGCGGCAAAACCGGCTTCGATCACGTCCACGCCCAGTCGCGATAGGGTCTTCGCCACCTCTAGCTTCTCCGACGAAGTCATCGTCGCGCCAGGTGATTGCTCTCCATCTCGGAGCGTGGTGTCGAAGATCCGTACGTGATCGGGTTGCATGATTCATTCTCCCGACGCCGCTGCGAGCGACGCCTAACTCAGTCTCCCTGCTTGATTTCTACCGGGTCGACGAAGGGCATCATCGACCGAAGGCTTGCGCCGACTTGCTCGAGCTTCTGTTCCTGCTCGTCGCGACGGATCTTGTTGAACTCCGGCCGTCCCTGCTTGTTCTCCTCGATCCAGCGCTTCGCAAAGGTGCCGTCCTGGATCTCGGTGAGAACCTGCTTCATGGCCTTCTTGCTCTCTTCGCCGATGACGCGCGGGCCGCTGACGTAGTCGCCCCACTCGGCGGTGTTCGAGACCGAGTAGCGCATGTAGTTGAGGCCGCCTCGGTACATCAGGTCCACGATGAGCTTGAGCTCATGGAGGCACTCGAAGTACGCGAGCTCGGGCTGGTACCCCGCTTCGACCAAGGTCTCGAAGCCGGCCTTCACGAGCTCGGAGGCACCGCCGCAAAGCACAGCCTGCTCGCCGAAGAGGTCGGTTTCGGTCTCCTCGGTGAAGGTCGTGGTCAAAACGCCTGCCCGGGCACAGCCAATTCCGGCCGCATAAGACATGGCAAGCGCGTCGGCCTGGCCGGTCGCGTCCTGGTGCACGGCGAGCAACGCCGGCACGCCGCCACCTTCTTGGTAGGTTTCACGGACACGGTGACCGGGGCTCTTCGGCGCGACCATGGTGACGTCGACGTCCTTCGGCGGCTCAATCGTTCCGTAGCGGATGTTGAAGCCGTGAGCGAACATCAGCATGTTCCCCGCCTCGAGGTTCGGCGCGATGTGCTCTTCGTAGATCGCGGGCTGCGCCGTATCCGGCGCCAGGATCATGATCACGTCGGATTCCTTGGCCGCATCGCTCACCGACGTGACCGAGAGCCCGGCCGCCTCTGCCTTGGCCTTGCTCTTGCTGCCGTCCTGCAAACCGATGCGAACGTCCACGCCGCTCTCTTTCAAATTGAGCGAGTGGGCGTGGCCCTGGGAGCCGTAGCCGATGATCGCGACCTTCTTGCCTCGAATCAACGAGAGGTCGGCGTCTTTTTCATAGCGAATCTGAGTCATGTATCTCTCTGTTTCTCCAAAAAGGGGTTAAGCGGCCGTCGTGCGGGAGGCGGGCACCGTGGGGTGGGCGAGCCCGTGCTTCTCGACACCGCGGGTCATCGCGACCGTGCCGGTTTGCACCAACTCCAAGATGCCAAAGGGCCTGAGGACGGAGACGAGGCCTTCGACCTTGTCCTGTGGCCCCGTAATTTCAATGGTTACGCGGTCGGGCGACATGTCGATCGCCCTTGCTCGAAACACTTCGCAAATCTTCAAGACTTCATCGCGCTGCTCGCGATTGCAGTTGACTTTGATCAGCGCGAGGACGCGATTGATCGATTGCTTGTGGGTGATGTCGTCGACCCAGAGCACATTGACCATCTTGTAGAGGTTGGCCTCGATTCGCTTGGCCTTGTCGGAATCGGCTTCGCAGACGATCGTCATGCGAGAGACGCCCGCTTCGTGGGTGGCGCCAACGTTGAGCGAATCGATGTTGAAGCTCCGGCGGCGGAACAAGGAGGCTACTCGGTTCAAGACGCCGGGCTTGTCTTCGACGAAAACTGCAAAGGTTCGTTTCACTGACTGGGACATTACTCGTCCTCCCCTGTCTCGAAGATCGGGTTGTGTTCGTGGTTGCCTGGCTTGGCGGGCCGCTCGATCATGTCGCCGAGCGTCGCGCCCGCCGGCACCATCGGGTACACTGCGTCTTCCTGTTCGACTCTGAAGTCGATGAGGACGGTGCCCTCCGTAGCCTCCGCCTTTCGGACCGCTGCTTCGACCTCCGACCGCTTCTCGACCCGGATACCGGTCAAGCTGTGTGCCTCTGCAATCTTCACGAAATCGGGGCTCAGGAGCGGCGTCGCGACGTAGCGGCCGCCGAAGAAGAACTCCTGCCACTGGCGAACCATGCCGAGGAAGCCGTTGTTGATGAGTGCGATGTTGACCTTGATACCTTCTTGCGCGCACACGGAGAGCTCGGCTTGCGTCATCTGAAATCCGCCGTCTCCAACAACCACCCAAACGGAGTCGTCAGGCTGGGCGAACTTGGCGCCGATCGCTGCGGGTAGGGCGAAGCCCATCGTTCCGAGGCCACCCGAAGTGAGCAGCCTTCTTGGATAGTCGTGCTTGTAGTACTGCGCTTCCCACATCTGGTGCTGACCGACGTCGGTGACGACTAGCGCCTTGCCGTTCGTGAAGCGGTAGAGGTCGTGGATGACGTGGGCCGCGTAGAGCTTTCCCAAGTCTGGGAGATTCTTGATGTCCCGTACGGCGGAATCGCCTTTGATTTCATCGATGTAGGAGAGCCATTCGGGCCTGTCACGCTTCTCGATGTGCAGAAGCAACTCCTCCAACACCTCGCGCGCGTCGCCTACGATCGGCACGTCTGCGTGCACGTTCTTGTTGATCTCGGCCGGGTCGAGCTCGATGTGGATCTTCTTCGCGTTCTGCGCGTAGGTCTTGAGGTTGCCGGTGACCCGGTCGTCGAAGCGCATGCCGACGGCGATGATCAAGTCCGAGTCCTGAATGGCCTTGTTGACCCAGGTCTCTCCGTGCATGCCCATCATGCCCAGGTTGCGCTCGTGGGTTGCTGGAAAACCACCGAGCCCGAGCAGGGTACACGCGACCGGAATGTTGGTCTTTTCGACGAACTTGGTCAGCGCCTCTGTCGCCTGCGACTTGATGACCCCGTGCCCGGAGAAGATGATTGGGCGCTTGGCATGCTCGATGAGCTCGAGTGCCCCCTCGAGCTGTTCGGCCAGCGGCGCGTAGTCGGGCCGGTAACCAGGGAGCTCGATTTCCTCTTCACTCCAGTCGAACACGCAGCTCTGCTGCTGCGCATCTTTGGTGATGTCGACGAGAACCGGCCCGGGCCGGCCTGAGCGCGCGACGTAGAACGCCTCACGAATGGTCGGGGCGATTTGTTCGGGTTTCGTCACCAGGTAGTTGTGCTTGGTGACTGGAATCGTGCAGCCGGTGATGTCGGTTTCCTGGAAGGCATCGCTCCCGATTAGCTGCGAAGGGACCTGGCCTGTGATGCAAACAATCGGGATCGAGTCCAGCATGGCCGTCGCAATGCCGGTCACGAGGTTCGTCGCCCCGGGGCCGGAAGTCGCGATGCAAACACCGACCTGACCGGAGGCGCGAGCGTAGCCGTCCGCCATGTGAGAGGCGCCTTGCTCGTGTCGGGTGAGCACGTGATGAATCGGGTATTCGATCATCGCGTCGTACGCCGGCATGATCGCGCCGCCCGGATAACCGAAGCAGACCTCGACGCCCTCGCGTACGAGAGCTTCCCAGATGATTTGAGATCCGGAAAGCGATTCGCCGATGCGATTCTTGAGCTTGGGATTGGCGGGTGTCACGAGGGTCTCCTTCGATGCTGGCTGGCTCCAAGTACTGGATTCCACGCAGCATTCAAGCAGCGCGCAACCCGCAAAAAAGGCGCCGGGTCGATGGACGACCGGGCGCCTTTCGCGCGGACGAGCCCCGGCATGCCGGCGGCCTGCCAGAAATCTGTAGTTTTGCGCTGTGAGTGTCTGTTCATGGGTTTTGGGCAACAAAAAAGCCCCCGCATCGAGATGCGAGGGCCAGAATCAGTGTGATGAGTGAGTGGGTTGGTTCTGGTCCCCGCCTATGCCTGCGCAACTAGCAGGAGGCTAATAATGAGGCCGACTACAACTACAACGCCGCTCACGAGGATCGCGCCACGCGCGTCCATCTCAGCAGCCACAGCAGTCATCGGGTTATGAACCATTGTCAGCCATTCTGCTGCTTCCACCGGCAACGGTCAAGGGGCGAGAGGTTCGACGGGGTACGCCCGGGTCGGAAGCGGGCTCTTTTCATGTAGTTACCCTAATCGAGCTCCGCGCGCTGGACCTAGCTGGAACGTTCGTCGAGGTCGATCGCGACCGTGTGCTCTGTGGGACTCGCCGACACGGGCTCGACGCGCCTCTGGATTTTGTCCCCGAACTCCTGCCACCAGGCCTCGGCGTCCGCGCGGGTCCAACGCGCGACGCTCAGGCGGTCGAGCGCGTCCGCCAGCTCTTGGCCATTCGCAGGCCTATCCACCTGCGACTTCTCGAGGCAGCACATGATGAGGGCCTCGAGCTCGGGGGGCACTTCGATCGAGCTCACTTCGGAGAGCGGCTTCGGCTTGGTATGCATGTGATGCAAGCAGACTTCCATGATCGTCTTGCCGTCGAAGACATGCTGGCCCGCGAGTAGGTAGTACCCGACGGCGCCGAGCGCGTAGAGATCGGTGCGCGCATCGATCCCTTGCGGGTCGTTGATCGCTTCCGGGCTCAGGTAGTGCGGCGTGCCCTTGATAGACAAGGTGTTGGTCTTTTCGAGGTCGTCGACCTTCCCGAGGTTCTTCACGAGCCCGAAGTCGAGGACCTTCGTGACGTCCGGGACGCCACCCTGGCGCGCCAACATGATGTTGCTCGGCTTGATGTCGCGGTGGATCAGACCAACTTCGTGCGCCTCGTTGAGGGCCAGAGCTGCATCGCGGAGAATGCGGACGACCCGCTCGACCGGCTGCGGGCCACCGGCCTTGACGACCTCCGCGAGCGTCGCGCCCGCGAGAAGCTCCATCGCGTAGTAGAACACACCGTCCGGCGTGCGACCGTAGTCGAAGATGGTGACCGTGTTTGGGTGCGTGAGCTTGGCCGTCAGTTGAACCTCCCGGCGAAATCGGTCCAGCGCTTCCGAATCCGCGATTTCCGGGCGAAGCAGCTTGATCGCCGTCGGCCGTTTCAGCATCCCATGATTGGCTTCGTAAACCACGCCCATCGCGCCTTCGCCGAGCTTTCGCTCGAGGTTGTACTGGCCGAGGCTCTGGATGTCGCTGACTTCCTTTCGCAGCCGGTGAATGACCCTAGACGCGAGCGCCGCGAGGCCGACCGTCATACTCCACCACATGACGGTGATCACCGCCTGTGACGAGGCGACCCGCTCCGGCGATGCCGCCGGATAGCCGAAGCTCCGCCAGATGCTCAGGTCGACGCCGAGGTAGTGGTAGTACATCGCCGCGACGAGCGGGATTCCAATGAGAACCCCTAGCACCGTGGTCCGTCGCGCAGAGCTTGGAACGAAAACGCTTCGAGCGAAAATGACGAGCGACAAGATGAACGCGGTGATTGTGTCGGCGCCTACCTCTGGGCGGATGTCGAGCCCCATAGCGATGTAGCCCACGCTGGTGAGGAAGATGCCGCTGTTCTCGATCGCGTGGATGGCGTTCACCGAGTACTGACCGCGGCGGCAAATCAGCCAAATCCCGAGCATTGGAACGATGGCTGCGGCGTGTATCAGGAAACCTGGGTCGGAGACCTGCTCCTCGAGCCCGCCGAAAAGCACGCCCATGAGCACGCGAAAGAGCAGGGCCGTGCCCCCGAGGATGGCTGCGATGAGCCCGAATGTGGAGACGCGTCGCTGGAGGAAGGCGCGGGCTTCTGGGCTGGAGAAGTATGTGCTCTTTCTCATGTCGGCCTGCCCATGATGACTAACTTCGGAGGTTGTAGCCACTGCGCAAAAGAGCGCTCGCGAGTCCGAGAACCAACACGAAAGACAGAAGCACGACACCCGCGCTCGCCTCGGGTGGCACGTCCGCCACGCCGAGGAAGCCGTAGCGAAGGCCGTTGACCATGTAGAGCAGGGGATTGAGGCGGCTGACGGTGTTCCAGGGCTCCGGTAAAAGATCGATCGAATAGAAGACCCCGCCGAGGAAGGCGAGCGGGAGCAGGACGAAGTTTGGGAATATCGCTAGGTGGTCGAACTTCTCGGCCCAGAGCGCGGCCACCATTCCGAGGAGCGCAAGCGTGGCGGTGACGAAGACGGTGAAGAAGAGGACCCAGCCGATGTGGTGAAGCGGAAACCAGGTGAACGTAAGGGCCACCAAGTACACGAGGCTCCCGACGATGATGGCTCGGATCATCGCCGCTCCTACGTAGGCGAGGATCATCTCGAGCGCGCCAATTGGCGCGATGAGAATGTCGGTTATCGTTCCATTGATCTTCGACTGGAACAGGCTCGACGAGGTGTTCAGAAACGAATCGCGCACCATCGTCATCATGACGAGCCCGGGCACGACGAACTGAATGTAGGGAACGCCGGAGATCTCGCGGAGGCGCGAGCCGAGCGCGACGCCGAAGACCAGGAAGTAGAGGCTGGTGGTCACCAGAGGACTGAGCACGGTTTGCAGCCACACTTTGCTGAACCGGCGGACCTCCTTGAGGAAGAGGGTCTTCAGGGCGATGGTGCTCACGCCGCGTGCTTCCCGTCAGCCGCGCGAATCAGCTCGAGGTAGATGTCTTCGAGCGAGCGCCCGCCGTGCCGTTCCATCAGGCTATCGCGACTTTCCACCAGTAACAGCTCGCCTTTGTGCAAGATGCCGATGCGGTCCGCGAGCTTCTCGGCCTCTTCGATGTAGTGCGTGGTGAGGACGATGGTCGTGCCAGCAGCCCGCAGCGCCTCGACCTCTCGCCAAAGCTCCATTCGGAGCTCGACGTCCACGCCCGCGGTTGGCTCATCGAGAAAGAGGAGCCGCGGATCGTGAACCAGTGACTTGGCGACCAGCAGGCGCCGCTTCATCCCCCCGGACAGGGTTCGCGTGTATGCGTCACGCTTGTCGGCCAGTGCAAACGTCTCGAGCAGGCCCTCCGCTCGTTCTCGATTCGGTTCGACTCCCATCAAGCCCATCTGGATCATCAGGCTTTCGAGAGGCGTGAAGAACGGGTCGTAGCCGATTTCCTGCGGACCCAAGCCGACGAGCCGCCGAGTAGTGCGGAAATCGTTCACCGTATCGAAGCCAAGGACCTCGATGCTTCCCGCGTTCTGTTTGGCCAGGCCGGTG
>JBLYYU010000056.1:0-2669 GCA_048550275.1 Polyangiales bacterium | reverse complement strand
GCTAACCGCTCCGCGTTCCGCGTTCCGCGCCAGCGCAAGCGTTAAGCGTCACCGTCAGCCCCAGCGATCAGCGCCATCCCCAGCGTTCATCGTCATCGTCCAGCGTTCAGCGTCAGCGCCAGCGTTCAGCGCCAGCGCCCCGTCATTCGGCAGGGTACACGGCGACGCTGGCTTCGTCGTCTCGAGACGCGAGGACGGCGCCGGTGATGATCGAGCCGAGGAACATGCCGACGCCGGTATAGAACATCGGTCGGTAGCGAATCTGGTCGCCATAAAGCGGGTCGGACCGGTAGTCGATCGAGGCAAACATCAGGGCCATTCCAGCGATTGAGCCGGCGACGAACGTGGCCCAACCGGCCTTGCGGATGCGCTTCTTGCTGACGTAGCGGCCTTCGATGATCGATTCGGAGCTGAGCTCGATCGGTTGGGCGATGTTGATCGGTTTTCCACCATCGAGTGAGAGCGCGATTCGATGCCGGCCCGATAGGAGCCGCGCTTCGCAGGGCGCTTCGCAGATAGGCTGGTACGAGCGAGTGACGACCTCTCCGTAGTACGGGGCAACGCCGTAGCCCACACCGTAGCCACCCCAGCCCCATCCAGGCCCGCCCCATCCGTAGCCCATGCCGAAGCTGACGCCGCTGATCGACGAGTAGCTTCCTCCGGATTGGAGGAGAAACGAGACGCCGTCCGTCGGCGATTGGAAGTGGGCGTGAACTGGGGTGCCCGAGAGCAGGACTGAGCCGGGGCGGTCGAGAATGACGCCGGTCGAGGGGACCTGTGGATGCCCGGTGCTCGGAACAGGAGGCGGCGAGTCGATCACTACGATCGACGACGGCTCGTCTTTGGGCTCGGCCGAGGTCGTCTGGCCTTCTGCGCGGGCGGGGCCCGTCGACACTGCGAGCAAGATGAGGGCGATCGGAATACGCATGATTCGCTTCGTCTCTAACTAGGACGGCTTGCCCAGCCTTTACGAATATAGCGCAAAAAAAGGCCCCGCCACACGCCGGTTACCGCTACCGTTGCTCCCTTCCGGGCCTGGCGGATTTCACGGGCCAGCGTTGGCAGGACCACATCGCGGAGCTCCTGAGCGGAGCGCCGACTGGCGGAGAGGAAGGGATTCGAACCCCCGGTACCTTTCGGTACACACGATTTCCAATCGTGCACCTTCGACCACTCGGTCACCTCTCCAGGCGGAGTCCGCCTTCCTTATCGCATCGACTCCCACTTGTGGCAGGGACCAATACTCTCCTCAACTTGTAGGTCAAAGAACGTGGCGGAGAGCAAGGGATTCGAACCCTTGGTACCTTTCGGTACACTTGATTTCGAA
This sequence comes from Polyangiales bacterium, assembly GCA_048550275.1. Classification (GTDB taxonomy): domain Bacteria; phylum Myxococcota_A; class Polyangia; order Polyangiales; family Houyiibacteriaceae; genus SG8-38. The sequence continues at coordinate 1,342 of JBLYYU010000056.1, read as the reverse complement.
TCAAGCACCTTCGACCACTCGGACAGCTCTCCGCGGCGGAAACTAGCAAAACGCTTTGGGGTGTCAACGACTGTTGCGCGGCTGGTTCTTGGCCCGAATTGCCGCGAAAAACCCGGTCAGGAGCGAGCTGCAGGCTTCGCCGAGAACGCCGGGGACGCACTCGAAGCGGTGGTTGAGCCGAGCGTCGCTGCCGATTTCGTAGAGGGTCCGTGTGGCGCCCGCCTTCGGGTCGTCGCAACCCCAGACGACCCTGGGCACGCGCGCGTTGACCAGCGCGCCGGCGCACATCGGGCAGGGCTCGAGCGTCACGTAGAGCGTCGTGTCGATCAATCGCCAACTGCCGAGCTGCTTCGCCGCCTCGCGGATCGCCAACATCTCCGCGTGCGTGGTCGGGTCTTGCGACGATTCGCGTTCGTTGTGACCTCGGCCGATGACCAGGCCTTCGTGAACGATCACCGCGCCGACCGGCACTTCGCCCTTGGCCTCGGCCAGGCGCGCCTCTGCGATGGCAGCCTCCATCCAGCGCTCGTCTTCGTGCTCGCTGATCATCGCTCGTCCTTGGTGTCGTGGTGCCAGGCGGCGAGCTCCGCCATGCCTTGCTCCCGGCTGAAGATCGGCTCGTAGCCCAAGTCCTTTTTCGCCCTGTTCATTTCGAACGCGCTCGTATGCCCCCGCCGGATCACCTGCGTCGGGTGGAGTGACGATAGCCCCGTTCGTGCCGAGAGCCAGGCCCAGCGATACGGGCCTGCCCGCCTCGGTGTGCTCCAGCCGAGGGAGGCGCTTAGCTCGGTGAAGAAGTCGCGCGAAACGGAAAGCTCGGTGTCGACGACGTAGTAGACGTTCCCGGTCGTGATCTTGGTTTCGGCTGCGCAGAGGACCGCGTGGGCGAGATTTCCGACGTACGTGGTCGCTAGGAGCTTCTTGCCGCCTCCGACGATTCGGATGCCGCCATCGTTTGCCTCCTCGCGCCATCCCGGAAGATGGGTCGTGTCTCCCGGACCCCAGACCAAGGCGGGGCGGAGCACAGACGTACGAAATCCACGGCGCCCGGAGACCCGCACGAGCTCTTCGGCGTGGAGTTTCGTCCGGGCGAGCTCGCCGTAGGGGCTCGGAGGGGCCAGGTCTTCGTTCCAAAACGAGCGTGGGCCGACGTAGAGAGTCACGTCGGCGCAGGAGATGTGAATCAAGCGGCGGCAAGCCGCTTTCTTTGCCGCGTTGATCGCGTTCTCGGTACCGGCGATGTGCGCCCATCCGAGCGCGTCCGGGTCGGCCGCCGGGTCGGCGATCCCGGCGGCGGGCACCCTCACGTCGCAGTCGGTGGCTGGCAGGGCCAGCCGGTTTG
>JBLYYU010000055.1:0-3222 GCA_048550275.1 Polyangiales bacterium | reverse complement strand
CTTCGCGCGAACTGCGTGGTCCCCGGTGGCATCGCGACGTCACTCCACGGCGACTTCAAGGCACCCGAGGGCGCGGACATGGAGCTCCTCAAAGGCGCAATGCCATTCGTAGGCTTCGCCAAGCCCAAGCACGCGGCCTCGGTCATCGCTTTCCTAGCCTCCGACGACGCCCGCTACATCAACGGCACAGAAATCCGAGCCGACGGCGGCGCCCTCTCATAGGGACACGCAAACCCGTCAAAAACGAAGCAATCACCACGGGTTACAGAGCGTACCGCGATAGTTGCCCCGACCATGGCGAGCACGGCGTGGCCGGGGCTAGTTTTTCTGTTTCGCAAGCTCCTGCGCCTTCATGAGGACCGGCGCATCGACCTTGTGGATGGCGCCGGCATCGTACGGAGGCTGGGGGTCGTACTCGATCATCAGCTGCAAGGCTTTTGCTGTCGTCGCGTCCGCGACTAGCTCGGCCACATGCAGAGCCATGTCGATTCCGCTCGAAACTCCGGCCGCGGTAATGATTCTTCCCTGTTGAACGACACGGTCGTCGGAAGGCTTCGCACCGTATTTTGCGAGCAGCTGGCGAGCCGAAAAGTGGGTCGTGGCCTGCAGCCCTTCCAACAAGCCGGCGGCCGCCAGCAGCAAGGAACCCGTGCACACCGAAGTCGTCAACCGGCTCGTCTCGTGTGTCAGGCGAATCCAGTCGAGAATTTCTTCGTCATGAACCAGCGCTCGGGTTCCGATACCGCCAGGGACGACGATGATGTCTGGGTTCGTCACATCGCTGAATGGATGATCGACCATCAGTCCCAGGAATCCGTTGTCCGTGCGGATCTCGCCTCTTCTGTGCCCGACAAAGCAGACGTCCGCGTCCGGTAGTCGCTGCAGAACCTCGTACGGGCCAACGGCGTCCAGGGCGGTGACCTGTTCAAATAGCGCAACGGCAATTCTCATGGGGACAGGCTCCGGCCAGAAAATGCCTTTGTCAACGGCAAGGTGGGCGCTGTACCGCGAAAACGCAACTTAGGATACCCGCGTCCGACAATGCTGCCATGCCTCGTGTCCCACGCAGCCTCACCGTCGTCCCCAATCAGCCTCACCACATCATTCTCCGGGGCAATAACCGACGTCGTCTCTTCTCATACCCACGTGAGCATCGGTTCTTCCTGAGGCGACTTCTTTGGAGCAGTCGAGAGCAAGGGGTTCCGGTTCACTCGAACGTCCAGATGAGCAATCACGTGCACCTGGTTGTGACTCCCCGCGACGCGCAGCAGCTCGCGCGCTTCGTGGGGGGCTTTGCACAGGGCTACGCGCAGTATCGAAACCGTCGGCGAAGCTCCAGCGGCAAGCTCTTCGAAGAGCGCTACAGGTGCATTCCAATCACAAGCGAAGAACAGATGGCCGTCACCTTGGCCTATGTCGAGCTGAATCCAGTGCGGGCGAGCGTGTGCGCTGAACCGGAGAACTACCGCTGGACTACGTATCACCGGCATTGCGGAGTCGAGGGACGCGAGCTCCTGTTTTCTGAGCTCTGGCAGCCAAGCTCTTGGTACATCTCACTCGGCGCCGACCCAATCGCGCGGGCGAGCGCATTTCGCGATTGGTTCGCTCACTATCGAGCTCGCGACGACTGGTCGGGCGTGTACGCTGAACCCAGCTCCGGATCGGACCAAAAACGGTTCGAAAGGCCGAATCGACGGAGTGCGATTTGAATTCTCGCGGCATGGATCCCAACCACTCGAAATCAGAGGATTTCTGGGAGCTGAGCGTGTCCCCTGGTCGCTAGTCGAGATAGCCGCGGACGAAGGGGAGGTAGTTTGGGTGCCAGAAGCGTTCTCTCACGAAGGCCTCGATGTCCTCTGGCATGTTCTCTCGCCGGGCGACCCCGTCCGCGATCGCCTGTTTGACCACGCTCGTCGCGACGCGGACCGACGTTTCTTGGAGATCGTCGACCGGCGGGTAAATCAAGCCGCCCTCGACGTACTTCTCGATCGTATAGTCCGCCAGTGCCCGTGCTGCTTCGAGCACCATGGCGTCCGTGATCGACTTAGCATCGCTGAGGATCGCTCCGAAACCGAGGCCCGGGAAGATGAATGCGTTATTCCCTTGCCCGATCGGGTGCGTGACGCCGCCCATCATGACCGGGTCGAAGGGACTACCGGTCGCCACGATCGCCTGCCCGTCGGTCCAGCGGAAGATGTCTTCCGGCTTGGCTTCTGCGGAGCTCGTTGGATTGGAGAGCGGGAAGATGATCGGCCATTTGTGGTTGTCGGCCATCGCCCGAACGGTCTCTTCGTCGAATGCACCGGGGCGCCCGGAGAGGCCTAGAAGGACCGTCGCACCCGCGTTGCGAATCGTGTCGACGAGATCCGGGATCTCGCCCTCGAATTCCCAATCGCGAATAGTCGCGCGCTCGTGCGCAAACGCTCGCTTGTATTCCTCCATGTCGCGGTCCGCGAGAAGGAGGCCGCGCGAGTCGAGAACGAAGACTCGTGCCTTGGCTTCCGCGCGGCTGAGGCCTGCTCGAACCAAGCCTTCGCGGATCGCCCAGGCGACGCCAACTCCGCCGGCGCCCGCGCCGTGAATCACGAACACCTCGTCCTTGAGGCTTTCGTTCCGGAGATGGCACGCGGCGAGGATACCTGCCAGGGCCACCGCACCCGTCCCCTGAATGTCGTCGTTGAAGGAGGGGCCCCGATCCCGGTAGCGCTCGAGCACCGTGAACGCCGCTGTCTTCGAGAGGTCTTCCCACTGAATCACCGCGTCGGGCCAACGAGCCCAGACCGCATCGACGAACTTGTCGAGGAACTTGTAGTAGTCCTCTCCACGGAGGCGCTTCTGACGGACGCCCAAGTAGTTGGCGTCGTTGATCAGATCCATGCGATCGGTGCCCACGTCGAGAGCAACCGGCATCGTGTGGAATGGGCTCACGCCGCCACCGACCGTGTAGAGCGCCATCTTCCCGATGGGAATCGCCAAGCCGCCGTACCCCTGATCGCCAATCCCGAGAATTGCGGACGAGTCAGTCGCCACGATCATGCGAACGTCTTCCATCGGGTAGCACTCGAGGGTCTGCGCCGCGCGATCGATATTGAGCGGCGAGTAGGAAAGGCCTCGCGGGTTCTGATAGAGCGCGCTGAAGTGCTGGACCGCTGCGCCGACGGTTGGCGTGTAGACGATGGGCAGCATCTCTTCGAGGTGCTTTTCGAGGAGCGCATAGAAGAG
>JBLYYU010000054.1:0-3982 GCA_048550275.1 Polyangiales bacterium | reverse complement strand
GTTGGTATTCGAGTCTACGGCTTGGCGGCCTGCGCGACAGCGTCCAGCAAGCTCTTGGGGAACAAGCGCCCGGTGAAGTTCTCTCGAACCTGCTTGTAAGCGGCGTCCCATTTGGGTTTTGCATCGCCCGCATCGACTACCTGGATGCCCCGCTTCAGCACGACTTGGTACGCCTTTTCGTCGTCCTTGCGGATGGTCTTGTTGATGAGCTCGTGCGCGCGGTCCGCCGTCGTGTCGAAGACTTCTCGGATGTCCGCTGGAAGCGCGTCGTACTTGTCCTTCCGCATCACGGTGCCGCCCGCGATGATCGCGGAGTTCCAGCCGGTCATGTACTTCACCTGGGTGTACCACTGAAGGGCGACGGCGGTCAGGGCCGACGACGAGACCATGTCGACCATGCGCGTCTGGAGCGCCGGATACACTTCCGGCACGCCGAGCCGAACCGCGTTGGCGCCGATGACGTCATAGAGCTCCACGAAGACGAGCTCGTCCTTCCACACCCAGGGACGAAGCGATTTCAGATCCGAAGGAGCCCGGAAGGGCTTCGCCGCGAAGAGCCGGTTTCTGCCCGCGTCACCCCAGCCAACTAGCTTGAACCCTTCCTTTTCGAAGAGCGCCTCGAACTCTGGCGCCATCTTCTCGCGCACTCGGTCGAGCTCCTCGTAGGTATCGAGGAACCCCGGCAGGACGAGAACCACCATCGAGCGCACCACCATGCTCATGCCAGTCATTGTGACCACGGCGCCGTCGAGCTGGCCGACGCGCATCTTTCGGATGAAGTCGCGCTCGTCTCCCTGGGAGCCGCCGGGGTAGAATCGCATCTTGAGGCGGCCGTTTGTCTTGTCTTGCAGGGTCTTGTTCCACGCGTGGACGATCTTCATCCAGGAAGAGCCAGCGGGCGCGAGCGTCGCGATGCGCAAGGTGTACGATTCGTCCGCGTGACTCGTCGTGGGTGACCCTGGCAAGGTGAACGCCGCTAGGGCAAGCAGACCGATCGCAATGAAACGCAGGTTCATCGTCACACCTCTTTCCTTGGTCGTCGCTTCGCGAGAAGCAGTACGGAGCATGCCATTTTTCCGACCCGTGTCATCCGAGACTTGATCCCCGGCTACTCTGCGCCAGACGATGGGCTTCGCAGAACGCCGTCATCAATGGCTGCCTGACACGATTCGGCTCCAGCCTCTTGCCCTTCGACGCCCGGGCGCCTAGTTGCGCTCGTCTTCGCTCGGGGTGCAGACGACGCCACCACGAGGGATCGGCGCAGAGAACGAAAATACGGCCACGCTCATCGAAATTCAGAAAACCGTCGTGCCATATCTGCGCGCACAAGAATTACGTATGGTCGCTGCATTCGATCGTGCCTAGGTTCCCGACGAATGCAGAGGTTCGTCATCGTAGTTCTTTGTGGAATCGCGCTCGGGGTCTCCATCGAGCGCGTGGTCGATCGTCCCGTTCGTGAGCCGCTGCCGAACAGTCCCGTGATTCAGACCCTGGGCCGCGCGATCGCAAACATGGATCGGGGGAGATCTTCTCTCGAGTACCGAGAGAGCATCGAGTTCCTACGGGCGCACGAGGTCGACACCATCGACGCGGTCCGTGAGGTCCTGCACGAGCAAGAAGGGAGCTTCGCGAAGTGGCAGATCGCGTATGTCCTCGGGGAGCTCGGGGGGGCGCATACGGTTCAGGCCATTCGGGCTTGGCTGGCGCGCCCCTTGCCGGTGCCGGAGCGCGGCACCGAGGGCAGCCACCGTGTCGATTTGTCCTATTCGGAGGAGTTCGCGGCCCGCGCCCAGGGGGTGAGCTCGATCGCGCGAATCGCCGGCAGTCGCCCCGCGCTTCACGACCAGGCCGTTTCGAACCTGATCGAAATCGCGAAACGCCAGCATCCATTGAAGGATGCCGCGATCTTCGAGCTCCGAGGGTTGCTCGGCGATGATTTCGAATCTCTGCGAGCCCAATTCGGCCCCGAAGACGCTCGATACTTCGAACCGTTCATGCCCCCCGCCGAATGGCAGGGGTTGCTCCAGCGCCGGCTCCAGCGACACCAGCAAGAGACGAAGGCGCGAGCCCAATCAAGCGAGGCACTGTGTCGGGCGCGGTAAATGTCACGCGGAGTCACACTGCCGCATTCCTCGTCCTGCTACTTGCGGCTGCTGCGAGCTACCTGCTCATGCCGAGCTGCGCAAACCTCGTCGATGCGGACGACGCTCTGTGCCATGCGCTCGCGGACGCGAAGAGCGGCATCGTGGACTGGCCTGAGCAAGGCTACTGGTACATGGACGAACAGGGTGCGTGTCACATCTTCGACCACATCATGGCCAGCCCATGGCGGATCGACGAAGACGCTCGACGGTACATCGAGGGCTTCGGCCTTGCTCAGGGTCACAACTGGGGCGAGCTCGGTCGCGCGGACGTGCTGACGTACAATCCCATCACCTTCGAAGTCGATACGCCGCTCGCGCGCACCTACAACGGCTACGCCAACCTCGTGTACGCCAACCCCGAAGGCATCGGCCTAGATCGGAGCCGTTCTCTCGACGACTTCGAGTACTACGACACTTTTCTAAAGTGGATGTCGGCCTACGTCAGCCAGAAGACGTTCCGGGTAAATGGAACCTGCAATCGCGACTGCGAGAACGTTCACAGCAATCGCTGCACGATCGCTCGCACGGTCGATGGAATCGCCCGCAACGACTACATCAATCTCTACCAGACTTTCTTCTACGAAATTGACTCGGTCTGGCGCGCGTCCACCATCGTGCACGAAGTCAGGCACGCCCGACACGGAGTTCGTCACGACGGGGGAGGGGCGTGTCCGGGGGGATCCGCCTGCGACTACAGCTGGTCGAGCGCTGGCGCCAACACCTACGAGCTAATTTGGCTCGCCGCGTACTACTTTGCGCCCGAACGTCACCCCTTCATCTCCGACGCTCGGCGCGAACGAGCCAAAGCGTTGTTCCACGACAAGAGCGTAAATTCTTTCGCCAAGAGCACTTGGTGGACCCTCGACAAGCTCGCGGAGGTCAATGAGCTCCCTGAATTCTACGTTCGGCAAGCCGCTTGTTCGGACGATCCGAGGCAGCCACACCACTGCCTCGTCTTGGCTAACTAGGAGGCGACGATGACCCATCGATCACATGGCGGAATCTGGGCAAACGCAGCCCTCGTTTGTATCGCGCTAGCACTGTTCGGCTGCCAGAGCAGCAACACACCACCATCGAGCGTCGTTGGTGGGTACACCTTTACGCACGACTTCGAGGGAGAACGAAAAGTCCTGCGAATTGAAGAGCCGAATGAAAGGGACGTGGCGTGCATGCAAGTCGCGATTCCCGAGGCGAGGAACGCCGTTTGGAGAAAAGCGGCGCTCGACTCCGCCGTGCATCGCCAGTTGCTGCAGCTCATGTTCGATCCCACGCGCGAACCGCGCTACCGCGAAGACTCCGATCTGAGCGAAAAAGCCGACATCCTCGTTTGCACCGTTCACGGGGACGGAACCGAAGCCTGCTACCTGTCGCGGGCGGTCGTGACCGGGGTGGATCTGCCACTGTATTTCGGCCTCCACCCCGACGTGACGCTTTCCGCGGAATCTGAAGAGCTGATCGCGGCGTTCCTCAACGCACACGAGGCATGCTGGGACGCCGACTCTCAGCAGTCGAGCTGAAGCGAGCCCTAAGGCATCTCGACGAGCTTCGGCGGGCTCATCTCCCATACGCAACTCGGATCCGGCCCCGCAGTGCTGAGGTCGACGTCGAAGCCGCCGACCGCGATGGTTAGATCGATGTGTTCCAAGGTGATCTCTTGAGCGGTGGCGTCCTCCGCTAGGATCCAGGTCGCGACCAGGGGCTCGGAAGCAAACGAAGCGGCGTCTCCTGCGGCATCGAGAGCGACCTGACAGAAATCGATATCCTGCGTCGTCGTGATTGGTGACGGATCCTCGCTACCGCTCGTCGATGCGACGACGCTTTCGAAGCCAAACACGTCT
>JBLYYU010000053.1:0-9289 GCA_048550275.1 Polyangiales bacterium | reverse complement strand
TTCTGGGGATCGGTCGCGGGCCGATCTCGGTGGACGCTGTCCTCGCCGATGCGAAGCGCAAGGTAGGGATGAGCGATTTCGGGGACCAGGCTTTCCTCGAACCGCTCGAGGTGCTCATCGACTCGATCAATCGCGAAGCGGCCCTCAACCCGGTCGGCCGATTGATTATCCGCGGCCGAATCGTGGGCATCTTGATCAACAAGCTCGTCGCACAGGACACCATCAAGAAGCACCCCGAGATTCTCGAGATCTCGGTCGAAGCCCCGATCGTGATCGCCGGTTTGGCGCGAACGGGAACTACCATGTTGCAACGCCTGGTGGCCCAGGACCCCGGCATCCGTTCGCTCGCTTCTTGGGAGGCGATCAACCCGGCGCCGCACACGAAGCGCCATGCGGGAAACGGCGAGGACCCTCGCATCGCCCAGGCCGCCAAGGCGGCGAAGGGGCTTAAGTACATGTCTCCCGGGTTCTTCGCGATTCATCCGGCCGAGCCAGATGCGCCCGAAGAAGAGGTGATTCTACTGGAGCAGGCGTTCCTCACGACGACGCCCGAAGCCATGATGAACGTTCCGACCTATTCGCAGTGGCTCGAGAAGCAGGACCACGTCCCCGCGTACCAGGCGCTCGAGCGAATGATGCAGTACCTGCAGTGGCAGCGCCCCGGGCCGAACCAGCCCGTGCGCTGGGTGCTCAAGACGCCACACCATCAGGAGTACTTCGACCCGCTTCTCGAGGTGTTTCCGAAGGCGACCCTCGTTCACACCCACCGCGACCCACTGAAAACGAGCCCATCGCTGTTCAGCATGCTGACCCACCTGCAGATGATCTTCAGCGACGAGGTCGTTCCAAATCGGGTGGCCGAGCACTGGCTCGGAAAGATCGAAAACATGGCCCGCCGCACGATGGCGACTCGCGACCGTGTAAACGACCGGGGCTTCATCGACGTGTCGTACTACGACTTGATCAAGGACCCGGTTCCTGAGGTGGAGCGGATCTATCGGGCGGCGGGAGCGGAGCTCAGCGCGGCCGCTCGCGAGGCGATGCAGGCGTCGCGCAAAGTGAACAAGCAGCACAAGTACGGTCGCCACAAGTACTCTCTAGCGGACTTCGGCATGAGCGAGGACGACGTCGAGCGCCGCATCGCGACCTATCGAGCGCGCTTCAACGTCCCGTACGAATAGAAACGCGCTACTATCCGGCGCGATGCACACCTTCTCCGCGATCCTGAGCGCAGATCTGGGCCAGGTGCCGTTCTGGCAGCGATTGATCTCATTTGTAGGCTTGCTCGCGATGGTCGGGATCGCATGGTTGCTGTCGCGACATCGCGATCGAGTGCCGTGGCGAGTCATCGGATGGGGGATCGGGCTGCAAGTGTCTTTCGGCGTGCTCGTGTTGAAGACGGACCTGGGGCTGCGCCTCTTCTCGGTACTGAACGACGTGGTGCTCGCTCTCCTCAGTTACACCGCGCAGGGCACCGAATTCATCTTTGGTGATTTTGCTTCGGAGAAATTCACGATCGCGATCAATGTCCTACCGACGCTGATTTTCTTCTCCTCGCTCATGACGATCCTCTATCACCTGGGCGTCATGCAGCGTCTGGTTGCCCTGTTCGCCTGGGTCATGCGCCGAACGATGCGGACCTCGGGGCCGGAAACCCTCTCGGTCGCCGCAAACACTTTCGTCGGCCAGACCGAAGCGCCCCTGATGATCGCACCGTTCATTGCGAAGATGAGCATGTCGGAGCTGAGCGCTGTGATGACCGGCGGCTTCGCGACGGTCGCTGGAGGTGTCTTGGCCGCGTATGTCGGTCTGCTCAAAGGCGTCTTTCCGGACATTGCAGGGCATCTGATCGCCGCTAGCGTGATGAGCGCCCCGGCAGCGCTGGTCATCTCGAAAGTCATGTGGCCGGAAACCGAGAAAGAGCACGAGGCCGAGGAGAGCGTTGCCGCGACGCTCGAACGGCCCGACGCGAATGTGATCGACGCTGCAGCTCGAGGCGCCTACGAAGGGATGAAGCTCGCCCTCAACGTGGGCGCCATGCTCCTAGCGTTCATCGCGCTGATCGCGCTTGGGAACGCGATTCTGGGCTTGCCGTTCTCGCTCTACAACGATTGGATGGGCCTCCAGGGTGGGGAGGCGATCGCGCCGCTCACCCTGCAGCAGATCCTTGGCTGGGTCTTCTGGCCTTTCGCATTTCTGATCGGCGTGCCCGCGAGCGAATGTGCGACAATTGGAACGCTCCTTGGCGAGAAGGTCGTCCTCACCGAGTTCATCGCCTATTTGCATCTCTACGAGTCGCTCTCCGATGGCGTGACGCAGCTCTCCCCACGAACGATCGTCATCGCGAGCTACGCACTATGCGGTTTCGCGAATTTTGGTTCGATCGGGATCCAGTTGGGAGGCATTGGCGGGATCGCTCCTTCTCGCCGCGCCGATCTCGCACGCATAGGATTGCGAGCGATGTTTGGCGGTTTGCTGGCATCGTTGATGACCGCATCGGTCGCGGGGATGCTGATCTAGCGGCGTCGCCGCGACAATTTGCCACATTACCGCCTCCGTAGAGCGTGCCTACCCTGATTCGAGATGGCTCGTCTCGTTGTGATTTCGACCTTTGTGCTCGCGCTTGGCTGCTCGCCCGCACCCCCAGAGGACCTGCGCGTGGAAGGGCGTCAGGCGCAGAGCATCGTTCGGACGACCAATAGCCCGTTCTGCCCTGGCAAGACGTTGGATTCGTGTCCAAGCCCCAGGGCCGGCGAGTGGCGTCGCGATATCCGGACCTGGGTGGAAGACGGGGTACCGGAGGGCGAGATCCGCGGTCGCCTTCAATCGAGGGTGCCGGATTTCGACCTGAGTATTGCGCCCGTCAAGTCAGGCTGGGTCATTCCTGCGGTCGCCGTCGTTCTGTCGACCCTTTGGCTGATCATCGTCGCTCGGAGCTTCAGCGGCCCAACGCCCCCTCCACCAAGTCGTCGCCCCCCCAAGCACGCCTCTCTCGATGCACGTCTCGATGAGGAGCTCGCTCAGCTAGACTGAGGCCGGAGCGCTTTCTGCGGCTGCTTCAGCGAGTGCAGATCACGGACGAGCCGTGCCCGAACAAGCCCTGGTTGACGGTCACTCCAGCTTTCGCGCCCTCAACCTGCCGCCTATCGGCCTGTCCGCGCAACTGCCAGGTCAGCTCGCAGACTTGGGCGATCGCCTGGGCCGGCACCGCTTCACCAAAACACCCCAGGCCGCCGCTCGGGTTGACGGGCACGCGACCGCCGATCGTCGTCTCACCGTCCCGCAGTAGTTTCTCGGCGTCTCCAGGCGGGCAGAGCCCTATCTGCTCGTACCAGTCCAGCTCGAGCGCGGTCGACAGGTCGTAGACTTCCGCCAGGTTCATGTCCTCCGGGCCAAGCCCCGCTTCTTCGTACGCGTCGTGCGCGATCGATTCCTTGAAACCGATTTCGGGCAGACCGACGCCGGCCTTCGAATCGGTCGCGAGATTGGGCATCTCGATGATTGCGTTTGGGTAGCGGGGCGTGACCGTTGAAACCGCGGAGATCTTCACGGGGCTGGTGCTGTGTTTGCGCGCGAACTCCATGCTCGAAAGCACGACGGCGGCTGCGCCGTCACTCGTGGCGCAGATGTCGAGCAAGTGGAGCGGGTCCGCGACGATCGCGGAACCCATCACGTCTTCGGCCGCGACTTCCTTTCGGTACCTAGCGTTCGGGTTGTGGAGACCGTGCTTCGAGTTCTTCACTTTCACAGCAGCGAAGTCCTCTTGGGTAGCTCCGTAGATCTCCATCCGTCGCCGAGCCCATAGCCCGAAGTAGGTCGGATTGGTGATGCCTTGAATGTGGAAGCGCAGCCAATCCGGGTCCTCCGGACGTCGTCCGCCGGACGGGGCAAAGAAGCCCTTGGGCGCCGCGTCGGCTCCAATAACGAGAGCGACGTCGCAAAGACCCGCCAGGATGTTTGCGCGCGCAACGCTAATCGCCTGCGCTCCGGTTGCGCAGGCTCCGTAAGAGCTCGACACTTTTGCGCCGGACCAGCCGAGTGCCTGAGCAAAGGTCGCGCCGGCGACATAGCCCGGGTAGCCGTTGCGAATCGTGTCGCCACCAGCCACGAGCTGAATGTCTTTCCACTCGAGGCCCGCGTCCTTCAACGCGTCCTGCGCGGCCTTCACGCCGTAGCCGACGAAGCTCTGCCCCCACTTGCCCCAGGGGTGCATACCCACGCCGAGAACCGCGACATCCTTGCTCATGCTCCGCTCCCGCCACCGGTAGGCTTCCAGTTCCACGTGAAGTAAACGTGCTTGTCGTCTTGGTAGAGCTCGCGAAGCACCAGCTCCATTGGCATCCCTGCTTTCAACGACTCGACGCCGATGCCGTCGGCTACCTGGCCGAGCACGGTGATCCCTTCTTCTTCGAGCTCGACCGCTGCGATGGTGAACGGCTCGAACGGATCTTTGGCCACGAAAGGCGCGGGCGGCTTGTAGCTTGCGCTAGTGAATGACCAGACCTTCCCGATGCGGCTCAACGGCACTTCCTCGAAGTCGGTGTGGTCGCAGGCCGGGTTCCGGCAGAAGGTCTTCTCCGCGGGGAAGAAATAGGTTCCGCAGCCGCCGCATCGCGTTCCGAGGAGGCGAGGCTCGTGCGGGTCCATGGTGAAAAGGCCTTCGACGGCCGGTGCGTTGGTTTTCTCAGTCATCGTGAACGGTTCCATGAAATAGAACACGTTTCACTTCCTGGCAACCCGCGCTTCAGCGTTGCTCAGGCGGACTTTGCGTACTGGGCTTTGGTTCGCTCGAGGAGCTCCGTGAGGTCCTCTCGGAGCGCCTCCAGGCTGTCGAGGGTCGCCCGCAGAGTCGGTCGCCGAAGGCCGTCGATCTCTTCGATCATCCGCTCGAGACGTCTCGCTGCGGCGGTCGCGCGGCGAATGGAATCCATCTGCTCGGCGCCCTCAGGCTTGGGATGGAGAACCGGGTTGAAGCGCTTCCGAAGCTCGCTCACCGGAGCTCCTTCTTCGAAAACAGCGTCACGGAGCTCGTCGACGACTTCTTGAGCGACCGCTCGTTCGCTGGGTGCGTCGTTGCTCGGGTTCTTCTGCAAGGCCTTCGCAAAGTAGTCGACCGCATCGCAGGTCGGAATCCGCTCGTTCAGACCGTCACGCTTCAACACGGCGGGGGCATGCCGCTTGAGCGCCACATAGGAGCCGGTGAGCTTGTCCGCCGTCGCCTGTTTGAGCTGGAGCTCGAGCGAGCAGTACGAGTAGAAATCCTCGTACCCCCAGTCGAGGTACGATTCGCGATTGCGAACCTCGACGAGTGCCTCCGCCATGTTCACCCAGGAGCGTTTGAAGTCGCGCGCCCGCCGCACGACATGAACTCGGAGCTCATCTGCTCCTTCTGATTCGAGGGCCTCTGCCAGGTCGCCGAGCCTTTGATGCGTAGCCATCGGCGCTCTATACCACCGAAGTGCCAGAGACTACAGGGGATCGAATGAGCGCTCGCCGCCGGGCAGCCACCTCGCTCGCAGCGACCGCCCTCGTTGCCGATGCGGCGGAAAAGCTGGCAACGCGTGGGATTGTGGTGATGCCGGTCAAAGGCGCCTTGCTCCAGCACTGGCTCTACGAGGACCCGAGCGAGCGGCCCCTGACCGACGTTGACCTTTTGGTACACCCCAGATCGCTGCAGCGAGCGGCAGAGCTGCTCGAGGCGGGCGGGTACCGGCGAACGTGCCACAGCAGCGTCGGCGGGATCGTCCTGCGGACCCCACTCGGCCTCATGTTGGACCTCCATTCACAGCTCTTCGACCGCGCTCGGTATCGCTTGCCCACCGACGAAGTGTTCGCGCGGAGCTCCGAGGACGACACCCTCTACGGCACGAGCGTTCGACTCCCCGCGCCGCTCGACGCCTACGCACACCTCATCGGCAAGTTTGGCAGCGACCACCTCGACGCCCGCTCGCTCGGTCGCCTCGATGAAATCTCGAGAATGTCCGCCCGCCTCGAGGCCTCGCCGAAGACGGCAGCTCGCCATCTCGTGCATTGTGGGATGGGACGCATCGCTCGATACGTGCTTCCGCTGGTTCAGCAAACTACGGGTGACGTCTTCGCCCTAAAAGTGTACCGTCATCTTCCTTTTGATCCGATCGGCCGAGGTGTCGTCGCAATTGCGCACCCGATTCTTGCGGCGGCTTCACCAGAGTCGCGGGCGGGCGCTCTCGTCGCGCACCTTCTGAACGAATCGCTACCGAGAGGCCTTCGTTCTGGTACCCGGGCGCTCATTCAGCAGCTCCGGTGGAGCTGACACAGCAACCCGCGGCTAGGAAGAGAGAGGCCCTACCGGGCACACGGCAGGGGTTCCCTTGCCGGGCGGCGTGCAGACTGTCGCGACCGCTTCCAACGGTTCGCGATACACGATCTGCGGCGCCTCGTACGGCTCGCGCTCTGCTGCTTGATTCGGACTGCTGGTCTTCTTCTGCTCCACGTTGCCCCTCGATGCTACAATACCGTAAGTCTAACCAGGGCGCGACCCGACACTGCCATCCTTCGCTCGACCGGCGGATAGATCGCGAACGGGTCTCCGGCGTAGGTATGCGCGGCACCCGGACAGAAGCTGGAAAGGAGGCCCGTGTCTCCCAGGTTTTCGAGCTTACGCCGCACTGTCTTCGTCGTTTCGCGGATTTCGTCGAGTCCGCTCGACGTCGCCCAGATATCGGTGATGCGCTGATCGTGGAGATTGCCAACCGGAACACGCCATTGGACGCATGGCAGCACCCGCCCGTAGGGATCGACGGCAAAGCTGTTCGAGCCCGCGCCGCAGTGCTTGTCTGTGCCCCCCGTGATCATCTTGCGCGCTTCTTCGGGGGGAGGAGGTTCGGACGCTTCCGAGTCACGCTTTGCCCGGGCTTCGAGCGCGCGACGATACCGTGCCTGGCCCGCTGCCGTGGCTTCAATCGCCAATGGGCCCCTGTCCCCATCATCCATTGGCTTCACCTCAGGGTCGATCTGAAACAGAACGTCCAGCTCGTCGTAGAGGTCGAGCATGTCTTCGACCTCGTCTTCGTTCCAGCGAGTCAGCACGCTGTTGGCTTTCACCCGAAGCCCGAGTGCCCTCATCGTTCGAATGTTCGCGACGAGGCGATCGAAGCTCCCGGACACTCGCGTCTGCCGGTCGTGCGTTGCCGCTCGGGCGCCGTGAACGCTCACTTCGACGAGAAACGGGTCGATCTCGTCTCGAATCCGGCGCGCCACCGCATCTTTGACCGCATGGCCATTGGTCTTCAGCCGAACTACGAAGCCAAGACTTCGGGCGCGGGCAGCAATCTCGAAAAAATTCGGATGTGCGAGCGGCTCGCCGCCGCTCAAAGATAGGTTGAGCACACCGAGAGATGCCAGGTCTTCGAGGAGCTCGAAATACTGTCCGAGCGAAAGCCGTTGCCCGTCAAGCGTAAGGTCGTTGTAGCAAAACGAGCAGTTGAGGTTGCAGGCGTAGGTCAGCTCGAGCAGCACCGACATCAGTCGGTTGTCGTTCCACGTTCGCTTGATCGTGTCTGTGTAGCTCATGCCCTGCAGATCGCTCCCGCTTCGAGCAGCTCAGCGAGAAGAGAGCTGGCGTCAGCTCGCGCCCGTTCGGCGTCTACGTCGTATCGTGTGGTGATCGCGTCGACCAGCTCGGGGAGGCTACGTGCGACCTCGAGTTGCTGCACCATGAAAGCGCCAATCTGGTTCACGACGAGCACCTCTCCAGCTTTCTGCAGCACGAAAATGCCTTCGTCGTCCATCACGCGAAATCGCGCGTGGGGGTCAATGCGATACTGATTCGGCGAGGCTTCGGTACTCATGATCCAACACGCTCCAGAACCTCGTGTCTCTCGAAAAGGAGAGAACACGCAACGGGATTTGTTCCACCAGGGCGGCCGCCCGTGTGCTGAGCTCGTCGACGAGCCATGGGTCGGCGTTCACATAGGGGCACGAGGCGACGATACGCGAGATGGCCTCGGCTTTCGAGCAGCCGTCCACCGATGGTATCGTGTCGTGGGAGAGGCCGAGCAGGCCGGTCAGTGGGTAGGGCGGGTGCGGCCGGGGCTCGGCCCCGAAATCGCCAGCGAACGGCATTGCCAAGAGCTCGAAAGAGCCGCCGGATGGCATGACCGCGTTGAGCTCGTCGCTCAGGATCCCTAGCTCGAGCTCTTCCGCCAAGCCGCAGAGCGTGCTCTTACCAGCTCCGGAGCGCCCGCAGAAGACGAAGCCCCGGTCGCCGTCGGTTAGGGCGGCGCTGTGCATGACGAGCGCCCCTTGGCCGAAGAGTCGGTAGGCGGCGACCACTCGGAAAGCGTTTTCGAAGGCGCCTGCGAACCATTGGTCGCTGAGACAGGTGTGTATCTGAGCTCGAAGCGAGGCGCGATCGACTGTGGCCGTGAAGCCGATGCCAGCGACGTCGATGCTAGCGTCGCGGTGCGCGACCGCCACGCGGTACTCGGTCGGCCCGGAGGGCCTGCGCATGAAGGCGCCGGTGGTGGGGTCGTGGTGAATATCTATTTGGATATCCGGCTTTCTGTCGTCCCTGCAGAGCAGCGACTCGAACTTCGGGCGAACCACGGCGTCTTGCAACGGGTTCAGTCCCGCGAAGTGATACCGAGAGCCCGCGAACTCGATGGTCAGCTCGCTCATCGATCCGACCTGCCGAGGCGGCGGGACACTGACCGCAAGTACTTGCCGAGCGCTGCGAGCCGCTCCGAAAGACGGACCTCGCATCGCGCGCGACCTACGATGGCGTTCGCAAGCGCGGCGGGGTCGCGAAACCGAGCCTCATCCGCTTGGGTGAGCGCGACGATTCCGCGAGTGCTGGGCGCGTACCCGAGGAAGCGGTGGGCGTTCCAATGGTCGCGCCGTCGGACGACAAGCACGTCGCCCGGAAGATACAGTCGCTGCTTGCGGACGCGGACTGCAGCGCCATCGACGAGGGGAGCCATGCAGTCGCCGCGAACCGTGAACTCAATCGATTCACCGGGCCGCAGGCCAAGACTCCCAACACTTGATGCTCCCCCTCGCATGTGCGGCCCAACCATACCAGAGCCGGGGGCCTCGCACCCCCCGGGAGCTGGCTTCGGGAGGTCCTGCCAAAGGCTCGGAACCTTTGCGGAATTGTGACCCAAAATACCTGTTGACAACCGTGATCGCGAAGCTTTACCGTAGGACTGTCGGAGCCTGAACAGCGAGGTTCCGGGGTGCTTCTTCGAGAATCACACTCCTCTGGGGTACATAGAAAACGGGCGCTCGGGCGGGGTTCACACCTCGCCCG
>JBLYYU010000052.1:0-2792 GCA_048550275.1 Polyangiales bacterium | reverse complement strand
GGGATCAAGCTGGCGATGGTGGTGGCCGTCGTAAGCATGATCGGACGGAAGCGTTGCTGCGCGGCTTGGATGACGGCGTGCGGCGGGCTCAGACCGTTTTCGGTTCGCTCGATCTCGATGCGATCGATCAGGACAATCCCGTTGTTGATGACGATGCCTGCCAGCGAGACGATGCCTAGCAAGGTCATGAAGCCGAAATAGCCGCCCGGCATGCCCAACAAGTGCACCGTGACGAGGCCTATCGCGACGCCCACGAGAGCAAAGAGGATTGTCGCGAGGACGATCGCGGGTTTTCTGAGCGAGTTGAACTGCCAGACCAGAAGCATGAGGATGACCATGCCGGCGATGGGGAGCTTCTCGGCGATCGAGGCGTTCGCTTTGCCGGAGCCCTCGACTTCGCCGCCGAACTCGTAACGGTAGCCGATGCCCCATTCCTTCTTCTGGGCTTCGAGCCAGGGCTCGAGCTCTGCGATGACGTCGAAGGCGGTAACGCCCGCGATGACGTCGCTGTCGACGGTGACCGTGGCGTAGCGATCGCGACGCAGGATCTCGGATGACTCCCATTGCAGATCGGCGCTGGCGACCTGGGTGAGCGGGACCGAGCTGCCGTCCTGGGAAAAGACGCTCAGGGTGGCGAGCCGGTCGATGTTTCGGCGGCCTTCGGCGACGGAGCGCAGGACGACCGGGATTGTCTTGTCGTCTTCGCGGTAACGTGTGGTTTCGTAGCCGCTCAGGAAGGTTTGCAGAGAGGTCGCGACGTCTTCGTTGCTGATGCCTGCGCGCCGGGCTCGGTCCTCGCTAACCTCGATGACCATCTTCTTCACGCGCGGGCCCCAGTTGTCGCCTACGTTTCGCGTGTCGCCACGTTCGTTGAGCCACTGCTTTACGGTGTCGGCGATCTCGAAAGTCCGGTCGACGTCCTTGCCCGAGATTCGGACTTCGACGGGTTTGGCGACCGGGGGGCCGTTGCCGAGCGGACGGACGTAGGGGCGGATGTCGGGGTATCGTTCGGTGATGTAGTGCTCGAGGCGCTCCATGATCTCGGGAACGACTTCTTCGTTGGTCGTGCTCAGCATCGTTTCAGAGAAGCGGGGACGCGGGGCGTTTGGGTTATAGCCCAGAGTGAAGCGCGGCGGGGTGGTGCTGATGAACGAGGCCCAGTGCGTGACCCCGGGACGATCTTCGGTTTCGGTGAGCTCGCTCTCGATGAAGGAGTCCATGTCCTTGATCATGCTTTCGGTCGTGCCGATCGAGGTGCCCGGGGGAAAGGTGAACTCCGCGACGAAGAAGTCGCTCGTCTGCGTTGGGAAGAACATCTGTGGGACGAAATTGAAGAGCTGGATGCCGGCGAAGAACCCGATGATCGCGATGGCCAAGCTGAGCAACGGGCGACGAAGAATCGCGAGTATCGTGCGTCGGTAGAATCGGTAGAACCGGGAGTCGAACGGCTCTTCGATCGCCTTCGGCTTGAGGAAGCGGACGCAGAGAAGCGGGATCATCGTGAGCGCGAGCACCCAGGAGACGAGCAGGGTGAGCGTGACGACCGAAAAGAGGACGCCGGTGTATTCGCCGACCGCGGATTCGGCGAGACGAATGGGCAAAAAGGCTGCGGCTGTGGTGAGTGAGGCAATGAGCAGTGGCACCCGGAGCTCGTTGGTGGCGCCCATGGCCGCTTTGGTGCCGCTTTCGCCGGCTGCCATGCGCACCATGATCGACTCGGAAATGACGATCGCGTTGTCGACTAGAAGTCCGAGCGCGATGATGAGCGCCGCGAGCGACATCTGGTCGATCTGAATCTCGAAGATGCTCATCGCCCACATGGTGATGATCATCGTGACGGGCACGAGCGTGGCGACGACGAGGCCGGTGCGCAGGCCCAGGGTGAGCAGCATCACGACTAGGACGATCGCGACGGCCTGAACGACGCTTTCGACGAAGGCGTCGACCTTCAACTCGACGTTCGTGGGTTGGAAGAAGGTTTGGTAGAACTCGACGCCGTGGGGGTACTGTTCTTGAATGTATTTGAAGAAGACTTGGAGCTCTTTGCCGAGCTCGATGAGGTTCCCGCCGTCCGCCATGGAGACGGCGAGGGTCAAGGCCGGTGCCCCAGCAGCGCGCACCAGCGCTTCGGGCGGGTCGACGTAGCCCCGATAGATGTCGACGATGTCTTCGAGGTAGACGAGCTCATCGGTCCGGGGGAGGCGAACGACGTTTCGTCGAAGCTCGTCGACCGAGCTGAAGTTCCCGCTGGGCTCGAGGGCGATGGTTTCGTTGGCGACATCGATTTCGCCGCCCGGTTGGATGATGTTGCGTTGCTGAAGTGAATCCTTGAGGAACTTGGGGGTCATCCCGAGCTGGCTGAGGACGGCGTTGTTGTACTCGACGAAGAGCCGTTCTTCTTGGGCGCCCATGATGTCGACTTTTGCGACCGACTTGATGCGCAAGAGCTCGTCCCGGAGGTCGTCGGCGATCTCCTTGAGCTCCATGTAAGAGAAGCCGTCGCCGGTCATGCTGAACATGATCGGGAACACGTCGCCGAACTCGTCGTTCACGAAGGGGCCGTTGATGTCTTCGGGGAGGTTGGGCTCGACGCTTTCGACCTTACGCCGAAGGTCGTCCCAAATCGGGCGCATCAGCTTGAACTCCTCGCGGATGTTCACGTAAATGACGGAGACGCCCGTGCGGCTTTCGCTGTTGACCCAGTCGAGCTGTGGGATTTCCTGGACGACTTTCTCGATCGGGTCGGTGATGAGCTGTTCGACGCGCTGGGGGCTCGCGCCCGGGAAGTACGT
>JBLYYU010000051.1:0-5180 GCA_048550275.1 Polyangiales bacterium | reverse complement strand
GAGAGCGACCTGACAGAAATCGATATCCTGCGTCGTCGGGATTGGTGACGGATCCTCGCTACCGCTCGTCGATGCGACGACGCTTGCGAAGCCAAACACGTCTGCCGTACCTCCAAAGATGCTCAAGAGCTCGATGGCCGACTCGCCCAGCGAAACCGCGGTTTGCACCGTGTACTCGACCGGGCCCGGGCTGATGGGGCCGAGGCGCTCCGTGCCGAGCGTGGCGGACAAATCGACCGGAATTCCCAGAAAGCTGCAATTGAGGGCCGCAGTTGCTGACTGAAGGTCGTCTTCGAGCATGGAGCACACTTGCAGCGGAGTGCAGGTGGCGACCACGCAGACCCCTTGGGCTCCATCGACCTCGCAAGAGGCTCCGCTTCTCGGCCTGCTTCTGCATGCACCGGTCGATGGCTCGCAGCTATCGGTCGTACAGGGGTTGTCGTCATCACAGCTCGGCACCGCGTCGCAGAGGTTGACCGGGCCGTCGATGACCGTCGGCGCGGCGTCCTCGAGCGCGGTCCTGAAGAACGTCATTCGCTGGTCGAGCGCGGCTCGGGCGGTTTGCGCACAGAAGTGCCCTTCGTACCAGCCTTCGCAACCGGGAGTGGGGTTCAAGCCTGGGATGCCATTGGGAACGTACTGCGAGTACGCGCTCGTGGTTTGTGAGTCGACGTTGGCAATCAACGGCGCTTCGGCCTGCTCGAGGTACGGCACGGGTTGCGCAACGCGTCCAACGAGCGGGGTCGAGCCTAGCGTGTACACGAGGCTGCGCGTCGCGTTGTTCGGGACGAACGTGTCCCCGATTCCTTCCTGGATCAGGACGCTCGGTTTCTTGGTGGTTCCGCCAACTTCAACTGGGTTTGCGTAAATGAACGACGCGTGGTTGTGCGGGTCCTGCGGGTCGACGGCGAGCTGGTAGAAGCCCATTCCCAGCCACAGGTCGACCGGGCGTAGGCTCGGTGCGAACAATGCGAGCGCACTCATCAATGGGCTTCCCACACCGTCTGGATTGACGGGGTCCTGATAGAACAGAACCTCCGTAGCGCGCCCGCCACCGACGGCCAGGACGGCCGCCACGAGCTCCGGCGCATATGGAACGAACGCCTGCCCCCGGTTCGCACCGGAGCTGATCCCGTCGTAGGTCAACGGCCTGCTGACGTCGAGGTCGGGTTGCCCATCGGGGTTTCCAAACGGAACGACGTCCAGCTCGCCGAGCTCTTGCACCAAACGGAGAAAAGCAAGCTGCTCACCCAAGGTTTGATGGTCGAGCTCCGGAAGAACCCCATCGATCAGGAGCGGCCCCAGGATGGCGGCCTGTTGGAGCAGCGTGTCCGACCCGATCTCGCGGTTCGCGTTGTCGGTGAACCCGATCACCGCATGCCCACCTCGGGCGAGGTAGCGCTGCGCCTGGTTCGGAACCTCCGCCTCGGCGCTTCCAGGGTTGCCGTGCTGGTGCATTGTGACGGGAACGGGGGCGGACATGGCGGCCCGCGGAATCGCGAGCACGAAGGGAGCCTGCTTCGTCCCGACCAAGACCGGGAGACCGTCGTCGTCGCGTACGAGGTTCCCGCCCTGGCGCCATTCGGGCGCCTCCCAAATTCCCTCCACGATGGCTGCGACATCGCCGAACCCCGGTTCCACTCGCTCGATGGTGAACGCGGGGGGCGGAAGGTTCTGCACTTGCTCCCGCATCGTCAGCGGAGTCAAAGCGAACGCGTCGGTCGAGCGAATGGTGAATCGGGTGACGAGCGCAATGTCTTCCGCAAACACCGGCGGCGAAGCGGCGGAGAGCCCTGCGAGCGCGGGGGCGATGACGTCGCGCACCGCGGTGACTTCGCCGGGCTCGGAGGTCTCGAGAGGAGCCAGCGCAGCGGTCATGAAATCCGAGGGCGCGAATGCGCGATCGACGTCGGCCAGCGCGCGCTTCGTGACCACGAGCGCATACTGACCTCGAGGTGCGAGCGGGATGGACGGGAACAAGACGATCGCGTGTTGCACCACCGGGTTCCCTTGCGTCGACATCGCACGGACGTAGAGCTCGAAGGGGATTCGCTCTCCGTATCGGGCGCTGCCCGGGTCGACGTCGAACAGTCCGACGGTCGCGAGCGGCTCGAGCGATTCGGTGGGTGTCCTAGGGAGCGAGGCGGAATCCGGGGCCTCGGGTAGCTCGACGACGAGTGGGCCGAGCGGACTGAACCCGTCGAGCACCCCGATGGCAGCCTTGAGCTTTCCGAAGACGCGAACGATGTCGGTCTCTCGAGCCGGGATCGGAATATCGAGACGGCGGCCGGTCACGGAAGCGGAGTCGGGGACGATCCAGAGGTCATCCGGAAACGGCACCGTGCGGCTCGGGTCGGTCCGGTCGTAGGGGACGACCGGGATCGGGCCCGGCGGGTAGGTGTCGAAGCCGAGCGTGTTCGGTCCGTCGGGACCCAGCCAAGCGAGCGAGCACGTCGCATCGGCCGGAAGGCCCTGCTCTGGGTTGAGAATCAGCGTGCGGCCCTCGGCGCCAAGCCGGTGGACCGTAGCGCTCCTGACCTGCCCGTCGCATCGGAGCGAAAAGCCCGCGAGCGCGCCATCCGTGACCGCTTCGGCAAAACCGAGCCGCAGCCAGGCGCTCGGAACGACGGTTTCGCCATCCGCTGGGTCACTCTCGCTGAAGGCAGGCGTCGGGTCCGCCCCGTTCGCGCCCGTCATCACGCAGGTCACGTCCACAATCCAGCTGTCCACACAGTACTCGAACCCATCGTCCGACACCTCGACCTCGACGGTCTGTGCCGCTGCCTCTCCGCAGGTGAACGTAGTGACGGCGGCCGAAGGGTTCGAGAGCGAGCCTCCGCTTCCCCGCCACCTGTAAGCGACGGGGTCACCTTCCTCGTCTGTGCCCTCGGCGTTCAAGATGATACCGTTGGAGATCGAGGTCTGTAGCGGCGACGTGATCACTTTGCTCAACTGGGCGCAGACGTTGAGCTCCCCGTTGATGCGAACAGCGCCGAATCGTGAGCCGCGTTTGCAGCCGAGCATCACCTGAACTTCCGTCGCGACCCCGTCCGACACATCAAAGCGGGTGGAGCCTCCACAAGTGGTCTCGCCATCCCGGGTCGTCGCCCTCAGGGTCACCAGATACCGAGCGCCAGCGGGGATCCCGAACACCTCGACCGAGCCGGTCGACCCTGCTGCCCGCGTGTCGATCACACCTTCGATCGGGTCGATCCCATTGCCGCTGATCGAATACGCGACCTCGTCGACCTGACTACCATCTGCAAGCTCGAAGCCCAGCTCCAACGACGCGATCGGTCCGCTGTCTTCCTGTGTGCTCGAGCAGCTCGCAGCCAAGATTGAAAAGCTCAAGATCCAAGCAAGTCGAATAAGTTTCATCGTCGTCACCATCCGGTGTTGCTAACACCGCGGTCCGACGCTCCACAAGCGAAAACGCGTTTGGTGTCGCGGCTCACAGCGGCCCACGAAAGTGAATTTAGATGAAGGCCGTCGCGCCCTGCTCGGTAGCGCCCGACGCCCTAGTTCATCTCCGGCGACGAGCCCGCCAAAGATGAGCCACCCGGCACTCTCAAGAGCGGATCGCCCATGAGTATGATGCCCAAGTGCCAGAGGTCGTTCTTCTTGCCCTCCTGGTTGTACCAGACCTTGTACGCCTCGCCCCAGCTCAACCCTCTTGCCAGGCTCTCGTGAAAAAGACGCGGGTTGGTCTGGGCGCCGGTCTTGGACGACCCGATGGTCGCGAGGCCGTAGTCTGTCCCGACCGTGTACGCCGAGGCCAGCGACAGCTCCTCATCTTCCAACCTTGCCGCGTAGCAGTCCGCCATGTTTACGAAGGAAACTTTGAGATTGTGCTCCCCGATATCGTTGCCGATATCGTTGGCCCAAAGCTTGGGCTGAGCCACGCCGTCTTCGAACGCCAACCAAGCGGGCTTTTTTTGCTTATCTTCCTCGTCCGTCGGCTTCGGAGGCGCCGCGTGCACCCACTGGTAGACGAACTCCGCGCCGTCACCCGTGAGCTTCTCGAGGTAGTACTCTCGGCTACTCTCGGCCCGGTCCTTGACGACCTCGATCTCGCCGTAGAGCTTGCCCAAGAGGAAGGCGTCCGAAGTGTCCATTCTGTGCCAATCGTCGTCGATGAAGATGAACGCCGACGAATCGACGAGCGGCCCTTCGCGCCGATAGCGTTCGAGACGCGCGAAATATGCTACGAGCCGCTCGGTCGTTCCGATCAGTCGCGACGTGTAGATGTCTGCCTCGAGCTCGCCGTGCTGCTCGATGACGTTGTCGTGGTCATTGTCTGCCCACCACGCGTCCCGATCTTGCAGAAAGATATCCGTCGGGAACTCCTCCAAGGCTTCTAGGTCGTAGGGCAGCGCGACGGGCATCTCATACATCGCCTTCGGAAGGTCGCCGATGAGAAGCGCCCCTTCGATCCCATGGCTGTCGACAAATTCGAACAAGAAATCCCTCAGCTCCCAGACGTGGTCGCCCTCGTCGACAGATTGCGGGACAAAGGGCTGGACGTGCACTTCGTACCGCTCGAGCGCCATGGTCTCCGCGTATTGTTCGAGGCTCGCGCGCAAGGGCTCGTGCAGGGAGCCTTCCACGACGACCAGGAAAGACCGCGTACCCGGCTCCCCGTCCGGGTCACCGCAGACGATGACCGAGACGACGAGAACGAAAATGCCCACGACCGCGACGACGTACCGCATCAAGGGCCGCCTTCCTCGATCTCGTCGGCGGGGATGCCGGTGTCGCCCGTTTCTTGGTTGAAGCCGCAACTGTCGCCCGGGCTTTCAGATGACTGGCCGTCGGAAGCGATCAGGTCGGTGCGTCCGGTGCAGCAGCCGACCAGCGAGCTGTTTGTGAAGCTCACCGCCCCGGAGACTCTAGCGATGTGCAGGATGCAACTCTCGTCCCCGCCCGTGCTTCCAGTCACGGTGCTGTCCGTCACCGTCGCCCGGCCGATGTTGAAAATGCCCGTGCCCGTTTCCTCCGAAACGTTGTCCTCGATAGTGCTGTTCGATGCCGTCAGTGTGCCGGAGCTCTCGATGCCGCCGGCATATGTCGCGGAGTTCTCGGAGACCGCACTCCCTGTCAATCGGAGGGTCCCCGAGTTACAAATGCCCCCGCCGCCCGCCGATGCGGTATTGCCCGACACCGTGCTGTCCGTCACGGTC
>JBLYYU010000050.1:0-17485 GCA_048550275.1 Polyangiales bacterium | reverse complement strand
TCGTCGTTGCCGTAGACGGTGGTGTTGTATTGATCGTGAGTGCGCACGGTCATCATGCGGAACGTGCCCTCGGGAATCGTGAGATCTGGGGCAGGGTTGATCGTGAAGCGTGCCTTGCCGGTTTCGGTGTTGAACCGCCGCTCGCGCGCGCTGTTGTAGAGATGGAAGCCGCCTGGTTTGCGCACCCGCTCGTTGAAGTCTTCGAAGCCGGGAATGGTCTGGGCGATCAAGTCTCGGATGCGGTCGTAGTTCTCGATCAACCAGCACCAGCTCACCGGGTTTTCCGGGCCGAGCACTTGCTCTGCCAACCAGGCAACGATCGACGACTCGCTGTAGAGACTCGGGTCCGCCGGTTTGAGATGCCCGTGCGAAGAGTGCACGACGCCCATCGAGTTCTCGACAGTGACGAACTGTGGCCCATACGCTTGCTGATCGACCTCGGAGCGGGCCAGGCACGGCAGGATGATCGAACATTGGCCGCGAACGAGGTGACCGCGATTCAGCTTGGTACTAACGTGGACGATCATCTCACAGTTTTCGAGCGCGTGGGCCGTGCGTTCGGTGTCCGGAGTAGCTTGCAAGAAGTTCCCGCCCATCGCGAAGAACAGCTTCGCTCGCCCGTCGAGCATGGCGTGGATCGATTCGATGGTGTTGAACCCGTGCTCGCGTGGCGGGTCGAAGCCGAATACCTCTTGAATTCGATCGAGCAGGGCCGGTGAGGGGCGGTCGTGGATGCCCATCGTCCGATCGCCCTGCACGTTGCTGTGGCCGCGCACCGGGCAGGTTCCGGCTCCGGGCACACCGATGCTCCCGCGCATCAGAAGAAAGTTCACGATTTCCTGCACGTTGCCCACGCCGTTTCGGTGCTGTGTGAGCCCCATTGCCCAGCAGACGATGGTTCTTCGGCTCCGCACGATGATTTCGACAGCTTGGTCGAGCTCGGAACGGCTGACGCCGGCAGCTTCGATCAACGCGCCGACATCTTGGGACTCGAGGTGAGCACGCAGGTCGGCGAACCCGTCAGTGTAAAGGCCGATGAAGTCTTCATCGAGGACTTCTCCGGGCCGCTCGTCCTCGGCCTCGAGCAGAAGACACATCAACGCCTTGAGCAATGCGACATCGCCGTTGATCTGCACCTGCAAAAAGAGGTCCGCGATCTGTGTTCCCCCGGTCAAGACTTGGGAAGGGCTCTTCGGGTTCACGAAGCCGATCAAACCGGCCTCGGGAAGGGGGTTGATCGCGATGATCTTCGCGCCGTTCTTCTTGGCCTTTTGCAAGGCGGTCAACATGCGCGGGTGATTGGTGCCTGGGTTTTGGCCCATCACGATGATCGTGTCGGCTTCGTGAATGTCGTCGAGGGTGACGGAGCCCTTGCCGATGCCGACCGTCTGCCCGAGGCCGACGCCGCTCGATTCGTGGCACATGTTCGAGCAGTCCGGGAGGTTGTTCGTCCCGAACGCACGCACGAAGAGCTGATAGAGAAACGCCGCTTCGTTGCTCGTGCGGCCGGAGGTGTAGAAGACCGCCTCGTTCGGAGATTTCAACGACTTCAATCCGTCGGCGACGCGTTTGAACGCTTCCTTCCAACTAATGGGCTCGTAGAAACGAGAACCTGGCCGAAGCAGAAGTGGTTCGGTGAGCCGTCCCTGAAGGCCTAGCCAATAGTCCGAGCGACGAGCAAGGTCGTCGATACTGTGCCGCTGAAAGAACGGCCCGCCGATCCTACGCCGCGTCGTTTCCCAGGCGGCTGCCTTCGCACCGTTTTCGCAGAACTCCGTCAGGGCGGCTCGATCGTCCGGGTCGGGCCATGCACAACCGGGGCAGTCGAAGCCGTCGGTCTGGTTCATGCGCCCTAGAACGCGCACCGCGGACGGCAGCGAATGCCCATGTCGAAGCATGTGCGAAAACGCCGAGGTCACCGAAGCCAGGCCCGCCGCCTTGGTCTTCGGCTTCTCGATCCGAAGCTCGTCATCTGACTCCGGAGGCTCGGCGCTGGTCGGTCGATGGCTGCTCATCAACCCGCCTCGACCTGTACGAACGCCGACTCGTCGCTCTCGAGCGCGATCCGAGCGCCTGAGGAGTAGAGATTGAATCGGTTCTCGCGGGCGAAGCCCACGAGGGTCAGGTCGAATCGACGCGCGGTGTCGATCGCCAGGCTCGAGGCAGCGCCGATCGCGACCATCATCGGAAAGCCAGCGCGCACGGTCTTCTGGACGAGCTCGAAGCTGGCGCGACTGCTCACGACCATGAAAAGGTCGAGCGATTCGGGCGACTGCTCTCGAAGCCACGCGCCGACCAATTTGTCGACGGCGTTGTGACGGCCCACGTCTTCCCGGTGCAACAAGAGCTCGCCAGACCGGTCGAACAGGGCCGCCCCATGAGTGCCTCCGGTGTGCCGAAACCATGCTTGGGACTTCTCGAGCGAAACGAGCGCCTGGCGAATGGCCGCCGGGCTAAACGACCCGGACCGCAAGGGCACCGGCTCGCAACCCGCATTCGACAGGGATTGCACCGTGCGTTCGCCGCAGACCCCGCAGGCGCTCGTCATCGTCAAGGTTCGTTCGAGCAAGCGCGAGGGAACGACCAGACCGTCGCGCAGGACCGCGCGTACGACGTTGTCTGGAGTTTCAGCTCGGAGGCAGTGGCGTACACTGATCAAGTCGCCGGTTCCTGCGATGACTCCCTCGGCAAACAGAAAACCGGTGACGAGATCCGGGTCGTGGCCCGGCGTCCGCATCGTCATCGCGAGCGGAGTCTCCGTGCGCGCGTGCGGCTCGCCGTGCTCGAGGACGATCTGTAGAGGCTCCTCGACGGCGACTAGATCGCGGCTTTCTTCTCGGGCGTTGCGCTCGACGCGCTCGACCGTCGTGGAAGCAACCGGGGTTCTGGCCATATGGGAGTCTAATAGATGCCGGGGATGATTCGCCAGCGGACTCGCTCGCAGTACCGGGCCCAATCGGCGCCGTACTTCGTCGAACAGAACTTGTGATCCCTTCGCTCGCGGTGAATCAGCAGAATCGCGAAGTAGATCGGGTAGAAGTAGGGAAGGGCCGACCCGAAAAGGCAGGGAAGCGACCAGGAGAGCGCCATTAGGATGTCGCCGACGTAGTTGAAGTGGCGCGACCAGCCCCAGAAGCCCGAAAGCAGGAGCTTCCCGCCCTGCTCGGTCTGCATGAACTCGACCTTCTTGCCCCAAATTCGAGCGTTCTCCGGGTCCTTGCGAAACTTGTGCTTCTGCAAGTTGACCGCCCGGAAGATGTAGAGCCCTAGCATGTTCGTCGCGACGATGAGGACCGCGCCCCACCAAGGGAGCGCGTGCACGCGGTCGATGAGGTAGTGCGCTTGGAGCGAGTAGGTCATCGGCACCCAGACCAGGTCTCCGAACCCCAGCATGTAGCCGAAGTTCTCGTGCTTGATGTCCATCGTCGTGAGAATCGCCTCTTCGTTCCAGAAGTAGTCGACGATGTAGAACATCTGGAAAAGCCAAACGAGAATCATCGAAGTGGAGACGAAGCCGTACTTCTCGTACTGCACGTAAGCGAACGACGTGTTGATCAACACCCAGAGGATCAGACCCGGTCGGGCCTCGCAGAAGATCTTCAGGTCCAGGCCGTCCGGCCCGGGCGGAACTCGCGGATTGTGGCCGGTCCCCATCCAGAAGTCGTGAATGAAGCTCCCGCTGAGGTGGCGGGCCTGACCGTGCTGCTTTCCGTACCAGTAGAGAAAGACGCTGAAGAACGCGACGAAAATGGTCATTACGCTTATCAGCGCGCCGAACTGGTCGTAGAGCTCGCGAATCGAAAACACGCCCGACCAGTGGGCGATGGCGACGAGGATGAAGGTGACGGCCAAAGAGAAGAGCCCGTTCATCCGGTAAGGCAGGCGGCCGCCATCGGGAAGCTCGGCTCCTAGGACCGTACGGCCGGGAGCGAAGCGTTGAAGCAATGCCTGGAGAGTGAACCAAACGCCGTAGATCACCGCCGCCCGTCCGGTTGGCATCATCGCGTCCTTGAAGCCCTCCCAGTCCGCGTTGGGACCCGGCAGCACTGCGCCGTCGTTGAAGCGAACCGCGAAGAACAGGTACGCCGTGAAAACCGGAAGGCCGAAAATCATGGCGAAGTTCCCCGGAACCCCACCAAACTCCAGACGCTCTTTCTGTTCGCTCATCCGGCGGACTCTAAGGCAAGAGGGTAGGGGGCCGCCAGTCCCTGCTGGGGCTTTGCGGGCCTGCGGTCTTCGCGTAGTACGGAGGAATGAGACTCAGGCGCAAAGTCTGCCTTCTCGGGGCGACAGGAGTGGGGAAGACGAGCCTCGTGCGCCGATTCGTCGAAGACCGGTTTGACGACGCGAACGACCCGTCGATAGCACTTTCGATATTTAGGGGGACGGTCGAAATGGACGACGTTTCTCTCGAAATGATGGTCTGGGACCCTGCGCGAAGCGATTCCTCGGAGCAGTACAACCGTTCCTTCATTTCCGGAGCTTCAGGGCTCGTCTTTGTCGTGGACAGCACTCGGCCGCAGACGCTCGATCAGCTGCTCCAGGCCCAGGTCGAGGAGCGAGGCTTCATCGGCGTGAGGCCGGCGATTCTCATTTCGAACAAGTCCGACTTGAAAGACGGATTCGCGTTGAGTGAGGCTCAGCTCGGCGCGGCTGGCAAGGTCAACTGGCACATGGTCCACGCTAGCGCCAAGACAGGGGACAATGTTCGGCAGGCTTTCACGAAGCTGGCCGAGCTGATGCTCCAAGCCAGAAAGGCGACCGCATGAGTAGATTTGATGGAAAGATCGCCGTGATCACCGGAGCGAGCAGCGGCATCGGAGAGTCGTGCGCTCGGAAGCTCGTCGCGGAAGGCGCTCGCGTCGTGCTCGCTGCACGGGGCGCGGACTCGTTGCAACGGCTCGTTGATGAGCTCGGCGCCGATGTCGCGCACGCTGTGCCGACCGACGTGTCGGATCTCGGTGCGTGCGAGCGCCTCATCGAGCAAGCGGTGTCGCGCTTCGGCTCCGTCGATATTCTCGTCAACAACGCCGGCCACAATTCCCGCGGCCCACTCGAAGAGCTCTCCATGGGCACGATGCTCCAGATGCTCGACGTGAACCTCAGGGGTCCCATGATGCTCACCAAGCTCGTGCTTCCGCACATGCGCGGGCGAGATTCCGGGACCATCGTGAACGTCGCGTCGCTCGCAGGTCGCCTTCCTCTCGACGACGAAGCGACGTACTCGGCCACGAAGTTCGGCCTTCGGATTTTCTCGTTCTCCCTCGCCGAGGAGCTTCGCAACACGGGAGTCCGGGTATGCGTAGTCAGCCCTGGGCCGGTCGAGACGGGCTTCATTCTCGACGAAAGCATCATCGAGACGGTTCCTCCCATCGTTTTCTCTCAGCCGATGAGCACCGCGGACGAGATCGCAGACCTCGTGCTCGCCTCGGCCGTGGACGGGGTCAGAGAGCGCTCCAAGCCGGCACTGAGCGCAAAGCTGGCGACGATGGGCTACTTGTTTCCAAGCATGCGACGGTCGCTGTTCCCGATACTCGAACGCAAAGGCCGCGCCGCGAAAAAGAAGTACATGGAACGCCGATCACCTTGATCGGTCTTCATCTCGCTGCGTCGTGGGGCGCAACGAAAGACGCTTCGGCGAAGGCCCCCAGGTGTCGACATGGGGAAGCATCTTGTACAGCAGCCAGTGGTAGGAATTCCTGGGCAGGACGCGGCGGAGCAGCGCAAATAGGCGAGCGTCCGAGGTAGCCGGTACTCGGAGTGGGGGCCGCTTGCGACGCATCGTCTTCAAAACGACTTTAGCGACCGACTCCGGCGTAGAGCGCGAAGCCTTCATCAGTTTCTCGATGAAAGGCGACATGTTGACGTAGTGCTCGTGGTAGGGCTCGGCGAGCTCGTGCTCCGAGCGACCGCTCTTTGGCGTGTAGCGAACCTTCTGGAAGCCGTCGGAGTCGACAAACCCCGGCTGGACCAGGCTCACCCGGATACCCCAGGGCCGCACCTCGTACCAGAGCGCCTCATGCGCGCCTTCGAGCGCGAACTTCGACGCGCTGTACGCCGCCATCGTCGGCATCGCCATCATCCCTCCGACTGAGCTCACCGTGATGATTCGTCCGCGCCGCTTCGCGCGCATTCCTGGCAAGACGAGCCGTATCAGCTCCATGGGTGAGCGGAAGTTCACGTCCATCTGTGCGAGCCGCTCGTGCTCTTCGACGTGCTCGACTACCGCGCGATACGATAGGCCGGCGTTGTTGATCAAGACGTCAATGCCGCCCCAGTCGCGCTCGGTCTCGGCGATGATGGCCTGCCGTTGAGCAGCATCAGTCACGTCCAGCGCGCGGATCCGAACGTGCCGCGACTCCTCGATCCCGTGCGCGCCGAACCTCGGCAAGGAGCTTTCGCGGGCGCTCAGGATGACTCTGTACTCGGATCGAGTGAGTGCCCGCGCGATCTCGAGACCGATCCCCGTGCTTGCTCCAGTGAGCAAGAGCGTGCGTTCCGATTCCATCTGGGATTGAGTTTATAGGTACCGGCACTTACACTGGAAGTGCCTTTTTCAGGGCAAGGGGAGGACGCATGGCTTGGCTCGTTGGTTTCTTGGTCCTGGTGGTCGCGCTGGTTGCTTGGTTCGTCGGCATTTACAACGGCCTGGTCAACCTCCGGAACCGCTTTCGCAATGCGTTCGCGCAAATCGATGTGCAGCTCAAGCGGCGTCACGACTTGATTCCCAATCTGGTGGAAACCGCAAAGGCGTTCTTGGCGCACGAACGCGAGACCCTCGAGGCCGTCATCACAGCGAGGAATTCCGCGCAAGGCGCCCTCAGCCGTGCGGCTGAGAATCCGGGAGATGCCTCGGCGATGAAGGGGTTGGCAAGCGCGGAAGCGGGCCTCAGCGGCGTGCTCGGCCGGCTTTTCGCGCTTTCCGAAGCGTATCCGGACCTGAAGTCCGACCAGACGATGATGCAGCTTTCCGAGGAGCTCTCGACGACCGAAAACAAGATCTCTTTCGCGCGTCAGGCCTACAACGACGCCGTCATGAGGTACAATAACAAGTGCGAAATGCTGCCGTCGAACATCGTCGCTAGCACGTTCGGCTTCGCCCGCGCCGAGTTCTTCGAAGTGGAAGACGAGGCCGAGCGGGCGCCCGTCAAAGTACAGTTCTAGACCATGGACTTCTTCGAGGAGCAGGTTCATGCGCGCCAACGCACCCGACGCCTCGCGATACTATTCACGCTCGCAGTCGTCGGTGTAGTCGCCTCGGTCTACTTGCTCGCCATGACCCTCTACGGTTTCGGTGCGACCGAGGCGGGGCTGCGGACAGCGACCGGCGACTACGGCTCGGGCGCGCGTGCCCTCGGCTTCTGGAATCCATCCGTGTTTCTCTTCGCACTCGGCAGCACCGGCGCGGTCGTTGGCCTCGGGTCTCTCTACAAGATCGCTCAACTACGAGCCGGAGGGCCAGCCGTAGCGCTCGGTCTTGGCGGAAGGCGAGTCGACCCGGACTCGACGAAGCTCGAAGAGCGTCGCCTTCTCAACGTCGTCGAGGAGATGGCGATTGCATCGGGCGTGCCCGCGCCCGAGGTGTACGTCCTCGACCGGGAGCCCGGCATCAACGCCTTTGCGGCGGGCAACACCAGCAGCGACGCTGTCATCGGCGTAACACAGGGTACCCTTCACTTGCTCCGGCGGGACGAGCTTCAGGGGGTCATCGCCCACGAGTTCAGCCACATTCTCAACGGCGACTCGCGCATCAACCTCCGGGCCATCGGCCTGCTTCACGGGATATTCCTTCTGGCGCTGATCGGTCGCTTTTTGATCCGCGGCTCCGCGCACAGCGGCAAGAAAGAAGGCGGAGGTATCGCGGTCATCGGGTTTGGCCTCTTGGTGATCGGATCGATTGGCGTGTTTTTTGGGCGGATGATCCAGAGCGCGATCTCCAGACAGAGGGAGCTGCTCGCGGATTCGTCGGCGGTTGAGTTCACGCGCGACCCCGACGGTCTCGCCGGCGCACTCAAGAAGATCGGCGGCGCATCTCACGGTTCTCGCCTGGCGACGCCAAAAGCCGATGAAGCGAGTCACATCTTCTTCTCCGATGCCGTTCGGCGCTTTCGCCTGTTCGCAGGTATCTTCCGAACTCACCCACCCCTCGATGAGCGTATTCGCAAGCTCGATCCCCGGTGGGACGGTGAGTTCACCCCTGTCACCCTGCCGAGAATCGCGGATGGAATGAGCACGCCGCCGGGTCCCCTCGGAGCCGGCACGGGAGCGTTGGGCCTGGCGCCGACCGAGGAGTCAATGGCCCTCGCGCTCGAGCACATCGGGAGCCCACGCCCCGAGCAGATCGAATTTGCCCGCGCTCTTCATGCTGCGCTCCCTGAGCTATGGGTTCACGCCGCACATCAGGCGCCGATGGCTCAAGCGATGGTGTTCGGCTTGCTGTTGGCGCGTGACGAAGTGCTCCGCGGCACCGAGCTCCTTCGACTCGCAGATCTGACAGACGAGCAAACCGCGGACCTGACGCTTCGCTTTCACTCCGAGGCCTCGGAGCGAACCTCGGCGGAGAAGATCGCGCTCGTCGACATGGTGCTTCCGGTGTTGCGTACACTCTCGATCGACGAGTACGAGCGATTCCGCGAAGTCGTCGACGTCCTCATGCGGAGCGATCGCCGGATCGATCTGTTCGAGTACACCCTGAGCCGGATGATTCAGCGTCACCTGGCGCGCTTTTTCGAAGAAGCGGGTCCGGCGCTGCTTCGGTACCGCTCGCTTCGCCCTCTCGTTCCAGACGCGCGCGTCCTCCTCGCATCGCTGGCGCGGGCCGGTAGCCGCTCCGAGGAGGACGCCGCGCGCGCGTATCGGCATGGGGCGCACACGCTTCAGCTTGCGAGCGAGTCAGGGCAGATTCTTCCGGAGAGCGAATGCTCTCTCGAGCAAGTCGACCGAGCTCTCGATCGATATGATTCCGCCTCGCCCGCTTTGAAGCGCGGCCTCATGCTGGCCTGCGCGGCGACCGTTCTGTCCGACGATGAGGTCACCGACCGGGAAGCGGAGCTCATCCGGGCAATCGGGGATGCGCTCGATTGTCCCGTGCCGCCTTTTGTGGCATCGAGGTAGCATCATGGAGACACGAAGCGTCTACGAGACGGACGATGAAGTACAGGCTCTGGCGCTTCAGGAGGCCCTTGAAGCCGAAGGGATTGCCGCTGTCCTAGTCAATCACCGCGATACCGCCTACCCGGGAATCACCGACCGGCTACGTCACGGAACCGAGATTCGGGTCGAGCACGACCAGGTCGAGACCGCGACCCGGATCATCGAGGAGTTCCTCGCCGCGCAGCCAGTCGAGGGCCCGCCAGTGGCCCCGCCTCCCGATTCGAGACCGGCTCCCGGCGTCCGCGGGCCGAGCTCACTCGTCATCACCCTGTTATTATTGGCTTTATTGGGTGTTGCTGCTTATTTACTAAATGCCAATTAAGTCTTGGATCTCGCCACGTTTTGCGCTATAAATTTACTGTTAGTAAAGGACGCGCACGATGGTTGTTACCGATGGCTACGA
Source organism: Polyangiales bacterium (assembly GCA_048550275.1). Classification (GTDB taxonomy): domain Bacteria; phylum Myxococcota_A; class Polyangia; order Polyangiales; family Houyiibacteriaceae; genus SG8-38. Next base: position 7,929 of record JBLYYU010000050.1, on the reverse strand, counting down.
ACTCCGCGAGCTTGCCAAGCTCCTCAACTGGAACCCGGCTCACTGCAAGGTGATCCTCAAGCAGTTGGGTGTTGACCCGGCCGAGCCGATCGATGAGGAAACCGCGGCTAAGGTCGCGCAGAAGATCCGTCGCCAGTGGCCGCCTCAGGCTGCCTGAGCGGAGCCCACCCGGCTCAGCCCGCGTCGGCAATCGCGTCGACGAGCCCGGAATAGCGTCGCGCTTTGCGACTGACCGCCGCTGCGATCACTTCCTTTGGACCGACGAGCCGCACTCGATTTCGAGCGCGGCTCACTGCCGTGTAGAGAAGCTCCCGGCTTAGCATCGGAGCGTCTTCCTCCGGCAGGACGACTAGCACTTCGTCGAACTCGGACCCTTGCGCCTTGTGCACGCTCAGGGCGAACGCGTTCGAGTACCGCGGTAGTCTTGCTTCGACGATCTCCGGAAACCCTTCACCTTCGCTCTGCACGATTGCGACTGGGGAATCAGCATTCACTAACATCGCGAAGTCGCCGTTGAACACTCGGAGCTCTTGACTGTTCTCTTCGATGATGATCGGGGTCACCGCTGACTCGCCGCCTTCCGAGGTTCGGAGACGATCTGCAATGGCGGCGCCAAGCCGTTCGGTGCCAATCGCTCCGCGTCGAAATGGGCTCAGCATCACGTAGCGTTGGCGAAGCTCGAAGTGCTCGGCTGGGTCCTTGGTAGAGAGCGCCGGCGACCAATGGACCGCCGCGCGATCGAGCTCTGCTGCCAGACCCTTCGAGGAGGACCAATGCACGCCGTCCGCGTCGTCCTGTTGGAGCAATCTGCTCACAGCGTTCGTGTCGCCAGTTCGAATCGCAGCTACGAGTCGTCCGAGTGGCTGGTCCTGGTCGTATCGGTACGTCTTGCTGAGCTGCGTCACTCGATCGCTCCACCAGGTACCGTTACTTGCCGTCACGAGGTCTCGAAGCACGGAACCGGCTTCAACCGAGGTCAGTTGGTCGGGATCGCCCACAATCAGCAGGGTGGCGTTGCGGGGCGCCGCATCGAGCAGCTGACGCATCAGTCCGAGGTCCACCATGGAAGACTCGTCTAGGACGATGACGTCGGCTTCTAGCGGGAGGTCCGCGTTTCGCCGAAAACGCACACCATCACGACGCATCCCGAGCGCCCTGTGCACGGTCGTCGCCTCCTCGGGGATCCCCCCGAGAACCACGGTCGAGGCGTCAATCCGGCCCTTCGCTTTGCGGACCGCCTCGCCCAGTCGGGCGGCTGACTTCCCGGTTGGAGCGAGCAAGAGAACTCGTGGCGTGTCTTTCGATACGTGAAGTCGCCGCTCGATGATCAGGGCGACGATCGCTGCGACGGTAGTCGTCTTGCCCGTTCCAGGGCCGCCGCAGAGCAACGAGACCGAATGCCGTAGAGCGTTCAAGGCGGCGCGTCGCTGCAGCGAATCTTCGCGTCCGGGAAACAGACGACGAAGTGACGACTCGAGCTCGGGGGGACCTTCTGCCGCGGTCGCAGGCGTGGCCGACCGCGAAGCGAGCTCGCGGGCGATGTCCTTTTCGAGCTGCCAGTATCGGCGCAAGTAGAGACGCCCGCTCTCGTCGAGCACGATCGGACCCGCATTGCTGAGAGGGTTCGCTGCGATTTGACGTTTCCATTGCTCCGCCTCGGGCAATTCCGGAGCCGGCGCTTCCTTCGGCCACAGGTCTCGGGCCGAGGTGCCGACCGGAAAACAGCTATGGCCTCGCCGAACGTTTCGGCTGGTCAGGGCGATCGCCAGCTCCACTTCGGGGCAGACGACGCCGCTGAGACGGCCCAGCGCCCGCGCAAGCTCGACGTCGAGCGTGTCGAGCAGGCCTGCGGTTTGCAGCTCAGCCAGCATCGCTACCCCCTCTGAGCCAACCGTCGACTGCTTCCAGGAGCTCCCCGGCTTGTCTATCGAAGAACACGCCGGCGCCCGGTTCCCCCGCTCCCCGCATTCCGCGCAGGAAGAAGAACAGCGCGCCCCCCCAGTGGAGGTCCGGGTCGTAGCTCGGGACCTGCTGCTTCAAGAACCGCTGCGCCGCGGCCGAATAGAGTTGAGCTTGGAGCAGATAGTGCTCACGCTGAACCGCCTCGGCGAGCGCGTCCGGCCCGTAGCTGGGCAGCGTGTTCGATTTGTAGTCGGCGACGTACCAGCGCCCCTGCCACTCGAACATGAGATCGATGAAACCGCGCAGAAATGGCTGCAAGGACTGCGTGCTCAGCGCGCGAAGTTGCTGGGGGTACGCCCGAGCCGCTGCAGGCGAACCGTATCGTTCGAGAATGTCGGCCAATCCAGCGAGCTTTGGTCGCTTAGCGCTCAGCGTGAACTCGAGCTCCCGGAGCTGGCGGCTCAACGGCAAGTCGAGCAAGCGAGGTGCGTTTGGCTCCGCGGTGAACGGCGTCGCGCCCACGAGTTGAAGGTCATTCTGAACCGACGTCGCGAGTGAAGTCTCAAACCCGAACGCGCGAAGCTCGCGCTCGATCACGCGTCCGAGATCTTCCCCGCCTAGGTTCTGGAAGTCGGCATTCTCCAAGACTGAATGAAGCAGAAGCCCAGTGCGAACGCCGCCCGGAAGCTCGGCAAAGAGCACTGGCGACGCGCCGAGGAGCGAAGTAGTCGCTCGGGGTCCCGGCGTCTTCTCGTCGTGCCCGGTGATGCTCGTGAAGCTTGCGATGCGCGGCGCGTGGGCGAAGCTGCGCTTCTGTGGACGCACACTGAGCTCTCGATTTGGTCTCTGGCGCTCACGCCGGGCGGCTTGCTCTGTCTGCGGATAGCGCCAACCAACCGCTCCCGATGTGGACGCAGCAAACGCCTCGACGTCCTCCCGCATTTCGTCCGCGTCGACTTTCGCGGCGATTTTGTCCTTGCCGTGCAGAAGGTAGGCAAGGGCGGACTTCTGCCAGCTCTTCGCACGCCCCCAGAAGACCGTGCAGCGAAACTCCGCACGGGTGACCGCAACGTAGAGCAGCCGAAGCGCCTCCGAGAGCGCTTCTTCTTGGCTCTGGAGCCTGTGGTCTTCCAGGTTCTCCGAACCAAGGTCGATCTTCAGCTGTCGCTGCTCATCGTGGAACTTCGTCATCGTGGAGTCGGAGCTGTGCATCGCAGCGTCGCCGGCCGTGAACGGGCAGTACACGATGGGGTATTCGAGACCTTTGCTCTTGTGGATCGTGGACACCTTGACCGTGCCGGTCTCCGTATCGGGGCGTCGCTGCAGCTCATCAGTCGTGACCGCACCATCGCTTGCGCCATCTTTCATGAGTCGGCGGAACCATTGCATCAGCGCGATCGGGTCACGGCGGCGCTCGCGCTCTCCTCGCAACAGCAGCTCCTCGATTTGCATGAGGTCCGACAAGGCGCGGCGCCCAAGTGGGCGGGCCGCAATGCGCGTGTCAGCCGAGGTATCGCGCAGCATGTCCTCGATGAAGCGCAGCACACCGTGGCTCTGCCAGGTTTCGTGCCAGGCGGTGAAAAGCGACATCCAGTCGGCCCAGTGCAGGTCGTCCATCGTGGACAACTCGTAGGGGGTTACGCCGAGCAGAGGGGTTAGCAGGGCGCGTCGGATGAGCGAAACGTTGCCCGGCATCAGCGTCGCCTCGAGCACGGCGCTCAGATCTACGGCGATGTCGGTCCGCAACACGCTCGCGCCTCCTTCGAGGGAAACCGGGATACCCAGCGCTCGCAATGCGCCTGCCACAGCGATGCCCTGTTCGTTGCTCCGGCACAGCACCGCGATGTCCCCAGGCTCGACCGCTCGGTCGCGGAGCACTTCCTTCGAATCCAAGAGCAAGCCGATTTCGTTGGCGACCAACGGAGCCAGCGCTGTGGCGATAGGTCCACCGAAGACGCTTTCGTTCAAGTAGACGATCTCCATCGCCGGGTCGAAGCTCGAGCGGGGCTTCTCGAAGTGAGGAATCGCCTCCTGCATCTCGATGCCGGAGAGGTTGAACGCCGGATTGCGAAGTGAGAAGAGGGCGTTCACCCCGCGAACGATGCCCGGATCCGAGCGCCAATTCGTATCCAGGCTGTACTTGCGCTCGCCGACGTCCTCGGCCGCCCCGAGGTACGAGTAAACGTCAGCGCCACGAAACGCGTAGATCGCCTGCTTCGGATCCCCGACATAGACGGCTGAAGATTTCCCGTAGATCGAACGGAAGATCCCGTATTGCACCGAGTCTGTGTCTTGGAACTCGTCCACCAGGGCAAGCGGATAGGCTTCGGACACGACTCTCGCGACCTCGTTTCGGTCGAACGAGCTACCCCCGGGGTTCGCCGAATCGAAGGGCGCGTACACGGCGGTCAGGAGGTCGTCGAACGTGAACACCGCCTTGTCGTCCCGACGAGTCTGCGACTGCAAGCGAACGAACTCGATGAACTTCTCCTGGAACGTGAACACCGCGTACGCCAGACCCGGGATCAGACGTTCGTGCACCTCCCAGAGCCGCCCACAGGCGTCGAAGAGCTCGTGCTTCGGCTCTTCACAGTCGCGCTTCGTTGCCATCTTGCCCGACGCGAGCTTGGGCATCATCGGAGGCGGAATCCGGAAGCCCGGCTTGGCGAAAAACGCATCGAGCTCGACTTGCCACTTCGTCCGTACAGAACGCTTCGGGTATTTCTGGTGATTGAGCCGCTCATCTTCGGCGAGAATGTCGAGCACCTTTTCCCGGTCAGAACGCCAAATCCGATTGGCTTCTCGCTTGAATCGCAGCCAGTCCGCGAGGTCGCCCTCTTCGACGTCGTGGGGCGCCGGCCCCAGCAGCTCGATATTTGGCAGTCGTGCGACGTTCGCGAGCGCGGTCAGGCGCCTGGGATTCACCTTCTTCTCTTCGAGCGCCCGGAGCATCCACTCAGGTGCGTCGTAGAGCTCGGCCGCCCAGAAATCGGTCGCGAGCTCCGCGTTGAGCGCGACGACGTTCTCACTGACCTCGAAGTCGAAGTCGATCCCGAACTCTAGAGGAAAGTCCTGAAGCAAGCGCTGGCAGAACCCGTGAATCGTCAGGATCGCCGCCCGATCCATTTCCGAGAGGGCCTTCCTCAGTTTCTGCTCGACGTGCGTTCGTCCGAAGCGGTCGACCGCAGTGGCTAAGACGCCCTGTAGCACGTCCTGTTGCTCGGCTTCGAAGTCGAGCAAGCCTAGCGCCAGGACGATCCGCTCTCGAACGCGGGCCCGGAGCTCTGCGGTGGCTGCCTTGGTGTATGTGAGAACCAGAATCTGCTCGGGGCTCAGGTCGCTTTCGAGGATCGCACGCACGAAGTACGTGGTGATCGTGTACGTCTTTCCCGTCCCAGCGCTGGCCTCGACCAGCGTGGGGGCGTCGAGCGGAATGAGCTGAGGAGAGAGCTCGCTCATTCCTCGCTCCGATGCGCGAAGAGCGGCCCGTACACCGCAGTCGATGCCTCCATGAACGCCTCACGCCAAGACTCGCTTTCAAACGGATCTTCGTCGCCAAGTACATAGCCGAGATATGGGTTCCAGCCGCGCAAGCGCTTCAGCTCGCCCTTCGCAGCGTTGAGCGCTTTGGGAGCGTCGTCTTTCCCGCCCTTCTCGACGAATGCCCGCGACGATTTCTCGAGCAATGGGATCGGCTCTTCACGCGACCGGCGGTAGAGGTCGAGCAGCGTTTTCAACTGATCGGCCGCATCGGCGACCGGCGCAAATGTCACGAGCCCGGCATGGGTCTCCGTGTCCCGAAGCACCAAGCGTGTAGGCCCCGCGCAAATGCCGGTCGCTCCCATCATCAAATGTTCGATCCAAACGGTGAGCTCCCGCTGTTTGCCTGCCGCCGTGAACCTCTGGACGAGGCGTTGATTCGCGCCCAGATCATCGACGCGCCCTTCCAGCACGTAGCCTCCGAGCTCAGCGCGAACGAGCCGCGTCTTCGCATCAGTTCCGTCGTCGAGCATCGCACTGCGCTCGCGGATGACCTGAATCTCCCGGCCGATGCGCTGCCGCTCGAGCGCGCCCCAGGTCCCGTCCGGAAACTCTGGCGACGCGCCCAGGAATGCGGAGAGTCCCTCCCCGCTCAGATCTGCGCGGAGAGCTCGATTTCCAAGCGACGCCGCCTCGAGGGGGCCGAGCTCGGTTAGGCCGCTCGCTGGCTCGTAAAGCGACGGCGTCCCGAAGCGGGCGCGCAGCACTCTTTCGATGAAGGCCACCGTCGGGTTCCAGAGCCAGGCGGAGAGCTCGCTGACGGAGAGAGCCTCGTCTTCCGGGTCGACCTCTGTGCGCAGCTCGATCGCCGATGGCTCCACCGAGGGCTTGTCGAGAGCGCGAGCGATTGCGAGGTAGCGTGTCGACGTGCTCCGCGGAAGCTCTTCGCCGTCGAAGTACCCCGGATCGAACGGGTGCAGAGGATGCGCCCATGCTTCCAGAGCCTCATCTCCCGACGGCAGCACGTAGTACCTCCGCGCTGCTTCTCGAAGTTCCCAGACCACGGGCGACGGGTTCGCGGCGCGCTTCCCACCGTCGAGCTTTGCGCTGTACGTGATGATCAACCGGTCTCTTGCGCAAAGAACCGCCTGTAGGAACGAGTGTCGGTCGTCGTCGCGCCGGTTCCGATCTCCGCGCCTGTGCTTCGAACGCATGATGTCGAAGCTCGGCCGTCTGTCGGTTCGAGGGAAGGCCTCTTCGCTCATCCCGGCGAGGCAGACCAGTCGAAAAGGAACCGAGCGGAGCGGGACCAATTCGGTCAGTGTCACCCCCCGCCGCAGGAACCCGACGGCCGGCGCCTTCTGAACCAGGATGGCTTCGAGCTCGCGCTTCAAGGTCTTGAGCGAGACCGCGCCGCGAAAGCCGCCAGCGCTTGCGACCTCCCCGAGCTCATCGAGCGCCGCCCGCAGTATCCGCACACCTGAGCTGCTCTCGTCCTCCTCGTCGAACAGTGACTCCGAGAGACTCTGCAGCTCGCGCACCCAGGAGCTGACGCCGAGGATACTTCGAGCCTTGCGCTGGAAGCCGAATAGAACCTCACCCAGTCGCGCGAGGCGGGCGACGAGCTGCGCATCGCCGAGGCTCGGAGCACCAAGCGGCAGAGAGCCTTCGAACACCTCTGTTGCGTCCGGAGGCGAGGCGAATCCCAAAAAGAGGCGTTCGAAGCCTGCTCGCCAGGTGTGCACGGGTTCCGCTGGGAACTCGAGCTCGGCGCGATGCTCTGCATCGATCCCCCAGCGCACGCCGCTAGCTTCGAGTAGCTCCGCCAGCCTCGCACGCTCATCCGGATTGAAACGGAAATCTCGCCGAAGCGAGTCTGCGTCCATCAGTCGGATGAAATCGAGCACGCTGAAGCGCGAGCCGAGGAGTTCGAGCACGGCGAGGAAGTCGTCGTGCAACGAAGCATCGTCGCGCGTCCTTCGGTCGTGAATCTCGTATGGGATCCGCTGCTGACTGCCACTGCCGAACACGGCGCGGAACGCGGGCGCGTAGGCTTCGAGATCCGGCGTCATGACCACGATGTCTTCAGGCTTTAGGCTGGGGTCGTCTTCCAGCGCGCTGCAGATCAGGTCGTGGAGCACCTGCGCTTCGCGCATCGGCCCGGTACAAGCATGAAGCGAAATGGACTCGTCCGACGGGTCGACCAGCTCGCGTTCGACCAGCTCGGGAGCGCCGCGCAGCTCTAGAATGTCGGCTTGAATCGCACCGAGCAAGTTGGTCCGAGCTGGCTCTTCGAATCGATCGACCTCGCCGCGAACCGAGTGCGAGACATCCAGCAGAAGCTCTTGAAAGTCCCGCGCGAGCCGTCCGAGACTCGCGACCAGCGGATGCCCGTCGTTTGGCATGGAGTCCGCTGGGTCCAGGTCCCTGACCCCCGCGTCCATGTCCGCGAGATACCCTCGGCTCGGCTCGAGCAGGTAGAAACGGGTCGGAATGGAATCCGATAGGACACTGAAGAGCTCCAGAAAAAGGGGCGGCAAAGTCTCG
>JBLYYU010000049.1:0-2832 GCA_048550275.1 Polyangiales bacterium | reverse complement strand
GTACGTTCGAGGAGGGGGCTGTTACCATCGGCGACATGAACGAACGACTCGGCCGGATCACCGCAGCTCTCGAGGAAGCGGACCGGCAAATCGTCAACGCTTTGAACGCGCGGGCCCGAGCAGTTCATGAGTACAACGCACTCCGGCGGGAAGCGGGCGACGAGCCCGTTCGCATTCCGAAGAAGGCTGCCGTGGTGGCGAGCGCGCGTGAGCTCGCAAACGAGTTCCCGGAGTCGAGCGTCGAACCGGTGTTTCGCGAGATTCTCTCGGCTTGCAGCGAGATGATCACCCCCGATGTGGTCGCCTACTTCGGGACGCCCGGCGATCTCGCGCACGCGGCCGCTCGCGACCACTTCGGACACGCACCGAGCTTCCGGCCGACCGAATCCGTCGCGGCCGTTCTCGAGTCCGTGCTGCACGGACACGCCACCTTCGGGGTGGTCCCGCTCGAGACCTCGAGCGACGGGGCGATCACCGCCACGCTGAAAGGGCTGGTCGCCACCGATGCAAAGCTCTGCGCGGAACGTGTGGTTCCGCTCCGCTATCAGCTTCTCTCTCAGTCCGGGGACCCCGCACACGTCATCAAGATCTACGGCCCGGCTCACGCCATCGCGGCCTGCGAGCGCCAACTCCGCACTCGCTACCCAGACGCGATCTTGGTCGACGTTCAATCGGGCGAAGCGGCGGCTCTGTTCGCAAGTGGCGACGATCAGTCTGCCGCGCTCGGATCCGCGCTTCTCAAAGAGCTTCATGGCCTTCAGGTCATCGACGACCGCTTGGAGGACGACTCCAGTATCGTCACGCGCTTCGGCATCGTCGGCAATCGGCTCCCATCACGCACCGGCACGGACCGAACTTTTCTCGCCATCGCACCTGGCGATGAGCCCGGTGCGCTCCACCGCGCGCTCAAGCCACTGGCCGACCGTGAGATCAACCTCTCGAGAATTGAATCACGTTCCTCAGCCGGCACCCAATGGCGTCACGTCTTCTTCCTCGAGCTGGACGGTCACATCACGGACCGAAACATCCTCACCGCGGTGGAGGAGCTGCGCCGCATCGCCCGCTATGCCAAGGTCATCGGAAGCTACCCCCGTTTGAGCTGACCGACCCCATGAGCGACCTCGCTGCACCCCACATCCTCGCGCTGACGGCGTACGAGCCCGGCAAGCCCGAAGAAGAGCTTCGGCGCGAGCTAGGCATCGACGACATCGTCAAGCTGGCCTCGAACGAGAACCCCCACGGCCCGTCGCCGAAAGCCATCGAAGCGGTCTCCGCTGGCGGGCTCGCGCTCCATCGCTACCCGGACCCGCGAGGGCATGACCTCCGGCAGGCGCTCTCGGCGCACCACCGCATCTCGTCAGCCGAGCTCTGCCTCGGCAACGGCTCAAACGAGCTCATCGATTTGATCTGTCGCGTGTTCGCAAGCCGAGGCGAGCACGTGGTGTTCGGACATCCGTCGTTTCCCTGCTACCGGATCGGCTCCATCGCGGAGGAGCTCCGGTTCACTGCGGTCCCCCTTCGCGACAACATCGACTGGAACGTCGACGACCTGCTCGACGCGGTCACACCCAAGACGAAGTTGCTCTTCGTTTCAAACCCGAACAACCCCACGGGCAGCTACATCGCACGCGACCCACTCACGCGCTTGCTTCGCGAGCTTCCCGAGCGGGTGCTGGCCGTGGTCGACGAAGCGTACGTGGAGTACGTCGATGCTGACGACTTTTCGCCAGCCACCGAGCTTCGCGACAGCCGTGAGCGCCTCGCGATCCTGCGAACCTTTTCAAAGGCGTACGGGCTTGCAGGGCTCCGCGTGGGCTACGCCATCGGAACACCCGAGCTCGTCGAGCATCTCGACAGGCTGCGCGCGCCGTTCAACGTCGGAACCGCCGGGCATGTCGCCGCACGAGCCGCGCTCGAAGACCAGGCACACCTCCAGGCCACCGTCGAAGCCACCATCCGTGACCGCAAGGCCCTCTGCGCGGCGCTCGAACGAGCCGGCCTCCGCGTCGCGCCGAGCCAAGCCAACTTCGTTCTCGTCGACGTTGGGCGGCGGGGAAGGGCGGTGTACGAGGCGTTGCTCCACGAAGGGGTCATCGTACGCCCGATGCCGCCTCCGCTCGAAACATGGCTCAGGGTCACCGTCGGCCTCCCGCAAGAGAACGAACGCTTTCTCGACTCGCTCGGTCGCGTGCTAAGGGAGTCGCGTGCATAGCGCCAAGAAGCGATATCGCGTCCGCCGCTCCGGTCCGCTCCGGGGGCAGGTACGCGTCCCAGGCGACAAGTCGATCGGCCACCGCAGCTTGATTTTTGGCGCGCTCGGACGAGGGCTGTCCCGCATCACCGGCCTATCGGAAGGGCTCGACAACGCCGCCACCCGCCAAGCATTCCGCTCGATGGGAGTCGCAGTCGAGAGCAGCGACGAAGCGACGACCGTCCAAGGTGTGGGGCTTCGCGGCCTTCGCATGCCCGCAGACGTGGTCGACTGTGGCAACTCCGGAACGACGATGCGACTGCTGGCCGGTCTGCTGAGCGGGCAGCGTTTCGGCACGCGCATGGTCGGTGACGAATCACTCAGCCGGCGCCCGATGGGCCGGGTGATCAAGCCGCTGCGAGCCCGAGGCGCGCACATCGCAGGCACGGCGGGCTCGAAGCCTGACGAGCTTTACCCGCCACTCTCGATCGCTCCGCTGGTCGAGGGCGAGGATCTCAAGGGCATCGAGTACACGATGCCGGTCGCTAGCGCGCAGGTGAAGAGCGCGATGCTGCTGAGCGGCCTCTACGCTTCAGGCCCGACGATGCTCGAAGAGCCGGTGCTCTCGCGCGATCACACGG
>JBLYYU010000048.1:0-11552 GCA_048550275.1 Polyangiales bacterium | reverse complement strand
GCGGACGGTCTCTGCCTGGCCGACGATGCGCCGATTGACCTCCGTCGGGCCGGTCAGCTCGCGTCGGCTCACCCGGGAAGCAGCGGCCCGCGACGAGCGGCAGAAGGAGCAGATAGAACAGGCCCGGCAAGACGAAACCGGCGTACGCCTGATCCTTGGTAGCGACGGCGGCGCCCGCCAGGACTCCGAAGAGCAGATAGTCGCGGCGTTTTCGCGCTTCGGCGACGCTGAGCAGGCGATCCATCGCAAGGGCCGTCCACATCAGGTACGGCCCGTCGAGGTTGCTCACGCGGCCGTAGTAAGCGAACGAAAGGCAGGTAGCGGCCCAGAGCGCTGCCCAGCGGCCTGCTTCCGAGCTCACCGTGCGCCGGGCGATGCGCGCGACCACGAGGACCGACACGCAGGCCATCACAATCCCCAAGAGCTTCGCGACCAGCGAGACGCCGGTCATCGTCGGGACGGTCAGGATCTGATCCATCAGCGCGGGAAGCGTCCAGTTCTCGGCCCGGAGTGCAGCCGGGAGCAGAACGGGCACGGACAAGAGACCGACGAGCAGGTTGTGGAACAAAGGGTACCGATGCCCCTGTCCGGGCGTGAGATTGATGGCGATGCCGGCGAAGAAGTCGCGGGGTGCAATGCCGTCGTTCTCCCAACCGTAGGCGCCGGGAAGATCCCAGCCGATGGCCGCGAGCTGTGAGAGCGCAAAGACGGCGACGAACCATGCGACCGCCCGATCTTCGCGGAGCAGCTTCACGCTCCCGCGCCGGGTCGAAGCTTGTAGGCGTAGAGGCGAGCTAGGTGCCGAACGAAGTTGAGCTGCTCCTTCAGTGAGAGCTTGCTCTCGCCGTGTTGCCGATCCGAGAAATGAATCGGAATCTCGGCCGGTTTCTCGAACTCGCCTTTGACGTAGATCTCGAGCGCGATCTTGTAGCCGATTGGCGAGAGACAGTTCGGGTCGGGCATGTCGGCACGACGAATGGCGAAGAAACCGCTCATCGGATCTTTGAGCGGGCAGAGCGGCTTCGCGAGGAGCGAGGGGACGACCGAGTTGAGTCGTCGAAAGACGCTCCAATCATCGTGGATCGAGCCGCCTTCAACGTACCGGGAGCCGAGCACGAAGTCGTTCTTCCCGCTATGCAGGAGCTCGAGCATGGCCGGAATGGCGCTAGCGGGGTGAGACAGGTCGGCATCCATGGTGACGACGAATTCCCCGGATGCGACCGAAATGCCGTGAATGACCGCGGTTGCGAGGCCGCGCTCGCCCTTCCGAACGACCAGACGAACGGGGAGCCGTTCGGAGAGCTCCTCGCAAACTTGCTCGGAGCCGTCCTGGGAATCGTCGTCGATGAAAAGAAGCTCGTACTCGTGTCCGGCGCCCGAAAGGGCCTCATCGACGGCCGCTGCGAGCAATCCGAGGTTGTCCGCCTCCCGATAGGTTGGAACGACGATCGAAATCATGCGGGGGGCTCTCTAGCACAGATCTCTCCGGCCCGTCCGCGGTGGCGCTCAGCGGGGCGCTAGGCTAGAAGTCGCGCCGAGGTTGGAGCTTTGATTCCATCGATTGCGCACTTCGTTTGGTACGGCAGCAAGTTGCCATATTTGCACGCGCTGGCGATACGGTCGGCAGCGACGCATGGCGGCTTCGGCTCGGTGCGACTGCATCACACCGATCCACTCGACGAGCTTCCGCACGTGCGCGACCTCTACGCACTGCAAAATTTCGAGCTCGTCCCGCTAGACGACCGCGCGCTTTGTGAAGAAGCGAGCGGCCCCGTGCTTGCCAACCTGATCGGAGAGCTCCGATCACCGGTCGCCCGGTCGAACCTGGTACGGACTGCCCTGGTGTTTCGAGATGGCGGTGTCTATCTCGACATGGACACGCTCACGATCCGCCCGTTTGACGAAGTGCGTGCCACGGCTCCGGGTTTTCTCGGCCAAGAACACATCGTATTTCCGGAGGAAGTGGTCGCGTCTTGGGACCCGAGAGTGAAGGTCAAAGCGTACACCAAGACGACGGTGCGCGACGTGTTCCGACGCATCCCGCATGGCTACCGGTACTTCCGGCGAATCGAGCGGCACTACCACCGAGCCGTCAACGGGGCGATCCTCGGCGGGGTGCCGGGTCACCGTTTCTGCGCCGAGTACCTGACCGCGATGACCGAGGTGCCCAAGTCGCGCTGGAACAAGCCCCATGCGCTCGGCACCCATCTTCTGCAACGCGTTTACAAGGGCTACGCGGGCGACGACCTTCACACCTTCCCGCCGCCGTACTTCTATCCCCTGCCGCCCGAAATCAGCGCCCACTGGTTCCGTTTCTACCGCGAAGGCGTCGACCCGATGGAAGCGATCCAACCGTCGACATGCTGCGTGCACTGGTACGCCTCGGTTCGCACGAAGAAGATCGTCAAGACCGTCGACGAGGCGGAGCTTCGGCGCGTTGCAGGTCGGCAGCTCTTTGCGGCCCTGGCCGTGCGCGTGCTCGATGGCGAGATCATCGATCGATGAACTCGCGATACCAGAGCTCGAGCATCATCAGCGCCCAAATTTGATCGCCCCGCGGTTCGCCGCTCTGGTGTCGTTGGAGCAGTGCCTCGACGGCCGAGGGCTCGAAGATGCCTCGCTCCCTCGCGGTTTGGTCGAGCAGAACGTCACGCGACATCGGCGCCAGCTCTTCCCGCATCCAGCGATCGACCGGCAGACCGAAGCCCTGTTTCGGGCGCTTCAGTATCTTTTCGGGGAGCAGGGGTTTTGCGACTTCTCGCAGGATCATCTTGGTCGTGAGCCCGCGCAGCTTCACATGGCCCGGCAGTGATGCGGCGAAGACCATCAGGTCCTGATCGACCAGCGGGCAGCGAACCTCGAGAGAGTGCGCCATCGAAGCGATGTCGACTTTGGTGAGGATGTCATCGGTGAGGTAAGTCTGGATATCGAGATCGAGGAGGCGATTGACTGGGTCGCTCGCCGTCGAGGCCGCATAGAGATCGCCAAAGCGCCGCGCAACCTGGTCTTCGCGGAACCGGTCACGCATCGCCCGGCCGTAGAGCGCGAGCCGGTCTTCGTGCGGGATATGCGCCGCCAGACCGAGGAATCGGACGTGCTCGGGCTCCATGAGGCGTCGGCCGAAGTCTCGCACCTGCTGTGCCGCGGGGATCGGGATGCTTCCGATCGCCTTAGCCAGAACCGACGGCAACGGCCTCGGAAGTCGACGGAGCGCTCTGGCCGTTCGCGAGTGCGAGTAGCGACGATAGCCGGAGAAGGCTTCATCCCCACCGTCGCCGCTGAGCGCGACCGTGACCCCGCTGCGCGTGTACTCGCAAAGGTACCAGGTCGGCAGGGCGGAGCTGTCTGCGAAGGGCTCGCCATAGTGCCGGACGAACTCCGGAATGACCGAGGCCATGTCGGGCTGAACGACGATCTCGTGATGATCGGTGCCGTAGCGTTCGGCGACCATTTGCGCGTACGGGAGCTCGCTGAAGTCTTTGCTGGTGAAACCTACCGCGAAAGTCTTCACCGGCTGCGCCGAGTGTTGAGCCATCATCGCAACGATCAGCGAAGAGTCCACACCGCCGGACAGGAACGCACCGAGCGGAACGTCCGAGACCATTCGCACTCGGACCGCGTCGTCGATCTTCTCATGGAGGCGCTCGGTCAGCTCCGGAAGCGAGCCACTGATTGGCCGGTCGAATCGAAGCTCGAAGTATCGCTCCGGCTCGCCGATGCGTCCGTTCTCACAGACCAGACGTGACCCAGGTGGCAGCTTGTGAACTCCCTCGTACGCCGTCCAAGGGGAGGGCACGTACTGCAAGCACAGGAAGGCGTCGATTGCGTCGATGTTGGGGCGTCGCTCGAATCGATTGGAGGCGGCGAGCGCTCCTAGCTCCGACGCGAAGACGAGGCCGTCGGGCCCTGCGTGGTAAAACAGCGGCTTCTTGCCGAAGCGATCGCGCGCGAGAACGAGCCGTCGACGAGGCCCGTCCCAGAGGGCAAGTGCGAACATGCCGCGCAGCTCGTCGAGGAAGTCGACGCCGTGCTCTTCATAGAGGTGGACGATGACCTCTGAATCCGAGCGGGACTTGAAGCGGTGACCCTTGGACTCGAGCTCGCGGCGCAGCTCCTGGAAGTTGTAGATTTCGCCGTTGACGACGACCGCGATCGAGCCGTCCTCGTTGGTCATCGGTTGGGCACCCTCCGGTCGCAAGTCGATGATCGACAGGCGGCGGTGCCCGAGCGAGCACTGGCCATCGTTCAGGTACCCGTGGTCATCCGGGCCGCGGTGCACCATCGCGTCGCAGATTCGACGAACCGCACCGCCGTCTGCGGCGGCTTCGGGCTTCGTCGTCAGCATGCCGGCGATGCCGCACATGCTTCAAGCCTCCGTTGCTGGCTTCGGCGCGCCCCAGGCTCGAAGCCAGAACAAGTTCACTGCCAGCGAAATCGCCAGTCCGATCACCCCAACCTGCCCGAGAGAGCGCAGGCCCGGGCTCTCGGCGGTCATGAGTGCGCCGAACGCCACCATGGAGGTCAGCGTCGATGCGGCGACGGCCTTGTAGGTCGCGTACTGCTGCCGGGCGCTGTCGAAGTCGTGCGCCCAACGAACGTGAACCGCTCCGTCGACAGCCAGGCCGACGACCACCGGCACGGCCAACAGGTTGTACAAGTGAAGGTCGATTCCGAAGAGGGAGAGCGTCGCCGCGAAGAGGATCGTTGCCAAAGCCGTGGCCAGAAACACGTCAAGAGTGACCGAAAAGGATCGGCTGGCGATCGCGGTCGCCGTGATCAAACCGAGGAACACGAGCGCGAGGATCCAGGGTGAATCCGCGATCAAAGCAGGAGTCACCTCGCCGAGAAGCGCTGCGGCGGAGGCGAAGGTCACGTCCGGGTGTGCCGCCCGCAGTTGGTCGAGCCAGGCGGCCAGCCGTTCCATTGCTCCGGCGTTCGAGCCCCTCAGCGGGACGTAGATGATGCCGCTCTTGCCGATTGAGCCGTCCTTGAGCACGAGTGTTGCGGCCAGCCACTTGGGAATCTGATCGGGCTCGGGAGGCCCGTCGATGTCGACCCAGGGTTCGAGCTCGTCGAGCTCTTCGAGGAGCTCGCTATCCTCTCGCTCGATCGCTTTCTTGCGGGCGCGGACGAGAGTGGCCTTCAAGTTCGTGAGAATCTCGGTCTTCTCGTCGGAGTCCTCGGGAAAAATCACCTGGGCGGATACGACGATCGGTTTGACACCCAGCGCCTCGATCGCGCCGCGCATCATCGAGGCATCCATGCCGTGTCCGACGCCCTTTGGCTGTAGCTTGCCGAGGTTCGGTTCGAAGCCGATCTGCAGGGCGAATGGGATGGCCAGCAGCCCGAGTAAGAGTACAGCCCAGGCGAGGCCGCGAGCGCTTCGATCCTTGGCGGCAGGCTGGCGCTCTGCCTTGCCGCTGCCTGGAACGAGACGGACCATGCTCGGAAAGACCGCCAGTGTCCAAAGGAGGGTGACGATGATACCGAGCGAAGCCATCCAACCCATCTGCGAGAAGCCCTGGAAGTCGGTCATCGACAGAGCGCCGAAACCGCAAGCGGTGGTGACCCCGGCGACGAGGAGCGAGACCCAAAGCTCTTGCACGCTCGCCCTGGCCGCTCCCGCCGCGCTCAAACCGTCGGAGCGCGCTGCCTTGTACTGCATCAACAGATGGATACCGAAATCGATCGCCATGCCTGCGAGGATCGCGAGTGCAGACGCGCTGATGATGTTGATCTTGGGCTGTATGAACGCGATGAGCCCGACCGCGACGGCGAGACCGCTCAGCATCGGCACCATGAGCTGGACGACGGCCGTCGGGTCGCGGAAAAACACGAGCACCATGAAGAGCGAGCCGATGGCCGCCAGAATCGAAACCAACCGCAGGTCGTTGAGAATGATGCCGTGTTCGAGAGGTGCGACGCGATAGCGGCCGATGACCTCGATCTTGGTCCCTTTGGGCTGCGATTGAACCAAGGGCACTGTGATCGCCTCGGCCCGCTCTTTGATCATCCGCGCGTAGCCGAGGTCGCCCGGGGACCCGCTCAGCATGATCTGAACCGCGCAGACCGTACCCGCGTCGTTGCAGAGCGCTTGCTCCCCGTCGTCGCCTTCGCCCTCGCTCCCCGCGCTTTCGCCGGCCAGCTTCGCCGACTGGCCGGTGAGCTCCTGCAGCACGGTGCCGGCCGGAGATCGATCGACCGCTTCACGAATCTCGTCGCCGTCAGGGAGCTCCGGCGGATCCGCGATCGTGACGCAGAGGGGCGAGGCCTTGCATACCTCCCAGTCGAGCGCCTCTTCGGCGAGCTCACTCCATTCGTAGAGGGTCTCGGCGTCGACATAGTAGAGGGCGCGCTCCGCCAGTGCGTCTAGGCCGTATCCCGTCATTACCCAGACCGTCTCCGGCCACTCGGAAAATGCTTCGGCGAGCTGAGTCGAGAGTGCCTTGCTTCGCTCCGGGTCGTCGGTTTCGACCAGAATTGTAAGCGGCTCTTCCAAGCCAAGCTTGTCGCGCGTCGCCTGAATCGAGAGGACCGACGTCGAGTCGTTGGGCAGCAAGGCTTCGAGCCCGGAGTCGAGCTGGAGACCTCGGGCGGCCCAAACCGCGAGCGAGGCGAGACCAAGTGCAATGACCAGTGTCAGGACGGAGCGCGTCACGGCGCGGAACTATAAGCCTCGTCGCTTGGAACACAACTCCGCGCGAACCGCCGCCCGTCGTCGATACCGATCTCGAACGTTTCTTGTAGGCCGTCGGGGTTCGCGTAGTCGAACTTGTCGATCTTGATGGGCTTTGATGGCTGTACCCAGGTGACTCGCTCCTTCGAGGGCAGCGGTCGTTCGTATTTGCGGCTGAGCAGCACCAGGGTCTCGCCCGGTTCATTTTCCGCGAGTCGGACCGGGATATTCTCGATTAAGCCGCCGTCTAGGACCTTGCGATCTCCGAGACGGCCTTCGGGGAGGACCGGGGGGACGCAGGACGCCGCCAAGACCATGTCGATGTAGTCGTGGAGGTTGTTGCAATCGGCAGCGCGCCCGACCAACGGCTTGAAGCCCGCCTTGGCGGGCCACTTGGGGTGGATCGGATCCTTTCGGAACTTCTTCTCGAGGCCGTAAATGCAGAGCGCGGTGGCGGCGCCCAACGCTCCGCTGATCCACCTCGGGTAGTCGCTCATCAAGAGGTGCACCGATTTTCGGTTCAGAACGTCCAGATCGTCCGGCGCGAGGAGCTCGCCAAGCGCCTCCCGGTACATGACTGCGTGCGGCAAGAGCGAGCCGGGCTTGAATGGGTTGAGATTCTGCCAGTGGATGTTCTTCGGGTTCCGTTCGGTGAAGCCCTTGAACAGCTCGAGGGCCCTGTGGCTGCGGTCGAGAATGGCTGCGCTCGCCATGGCGCAGCCGGCGCTCGTGGATCCGAAGAACTCCACCGAGCTCTGGAGATCGAGTCCCGTTTCCTTTGCGCCCTCCCAGAAACCGAGCTGCCAGAAGCAGCGGCTTCCTCCCCCGGCAAAGATCGCGTTTCGAAACTTCATCAGCCCGCCATTGTTGATCCGCAGGCTGCCGTCTGTCGAGCCAAAGCTGGTTGCCCGGGCCGGAAAATCGGGTAGACGAAGCGCCCGCGCACAGCCGCCCGCCCTCGGGCCACGGAGAACCGCTCATGCCGCCACTCGTCGTTTGTCTCGATCTCGAAGGAGTCCTGATCCCTGAGGTGTGGATCGCTTTCGCCGAGAAAACAGGAATAGAGGCGCTCCGACGAACGACTCGGGACGAACCGGATTACGACGTGCTGATGCGCGGCCGCCTCGAGATCCTCGACCAGCACGGCTTCAAGCTCTCCGACATCCAAGACGTGATCGGAACGATGGAGCCCCTGCCGGGCGCCAAAGATTTCTTGGACGAGCTCCGCGATCGCACGCAACTCATCATCCTCAGCGACACGTTCTACCAGTTTGCCGCTCCGTTCATGCGACAGCTCGGACAGCCGACGCTCTTCTGCCACGAGCTGCTGACCGACGAGACGGACCGCGTCACCGACTACCGGCTTCGAACCCCTGATGGAAAGCGCAAGGCCGTCGCCGGACTACAGAACATCGGCTTCCGCGTGCACGCGGCCGGGGACAGCTACAACGACACTACGATGCTGAAGGAGGCGAACCGGGGCATCCTGTTTCGATGCCCCGACAACGTCGCCGAAGAGTTCCCCCAGTTTCAGAGGTTCGAAGCGTACTCCGACCTGCTGAAGGCCTTGCTAGCCTGAACGCTACAGCGCTCAGCAAATGTCGTTGATCGCCGCGCCTGGCGCGTTCTTCTTGACGGACTTGATGCCGTTTTCCATGGGGCGGTTGGCGCTGTACGTTTCGCTCGTTCCGATGACGTGGTGGTTGCCGGCGGACTTGAGGACGAAGTAGGGCTTGCCGTTTTTCGCCTTGCGACGATCGAAGTTGGCGTCCTTTCGCGCATTCTTCTTGACGGACTTGATGCCGTTTTTGGCGCCGCTCTTGCTAGCGTACATCTGGCTCGTCAGGATGGGTTCCCCGCTGGTCACTTTGAGGTTCCACATGAACTTGCCGTTCTTGGCCTTTTTCAATTCGAACTTGGCTGCCATCGATCGTCTCCCGTAAATCGTTTTCGACTTCCACTATAGACGCAGCGGTCACGATTCTTCAACCGCGAGAGCGTCAGGCGGCTTCTACGAATCGTCGCCGTAGATCGCCGAGTGCACTGCTTTCGCGGCGCCTACGATCCCAAGGCCGGGGTCCGTGAGTAGGCGAGTCTCGATGCTGCGGACTTGCCCGGACTTGCAGGCGCTCAGGGATTGAAAACCCGGATGCCGGCAGAGCGTTCGCTCGGTTTCCGGGTTCGTGATCACCCAGGGCGGGTCGAGGCTCAGGAGCTGTTCGTTCGTGAACGCCGGCCAGCCGCTGAACCCGGCCTCCGCGGCGACGTCCACCATGCCTCCGGCGACGAGAACATCGTGAAAGCTCGTCCCTGCGGTTCCACCGTAGAGTCGGTCGCCCTGCTTCCCGACGTACAGGCCTCGCTTGCGCTCGTCTTTGGCGATCTGACCGGCAACCGCTTCGAGCTCGAGTAGGAAGTCTTCCTCGAGCTTCTTCCCTCGTTCCGGCACCGCCAGAACGGAAGCGATCTGCTCGATGTTTGGCAGCAGAGTCTGCACGCCGCGCATGGCGCCGAGGTCAAAGACGTTGAGTCCGGCGTCTTTGAGGCGCTCGACCTGGCGCCGATCGATGAAGTTGTTGATGAACACGATATCCGGCCGAAGCTCGATGATCGTTTCGATGTCGCGAGAGTGCTCGACGCCGATTTTCTCGGCGAAAGCGCGCGACTCATCCGTGCGAAGCGTGTGAGCGCTGACCGCCAACAGGCGCTCCGGCGCAATGATCTGCACCAGAACCTGGTCGGCAATGGTGCTCGTGCTCACGATCCGCGCGTAGTCTCTAACCGCGACGGCGGCACCCGTGGCGTCCCGTACGGTTTGGACCTGGCCTTGCACCGGACCCGAAGCGCTGCGGCCCGAGATCGCGCCCGTGAGTGCCACGCTCGTCAGAACCGCGACGAAGAGAAGGGCCCCGTTGACGCGGTTCTCCCGGGTCACGTGGCCTCTGGTTCATCGGAGGTGGGCTCAGCCTCGAAACCGATCCGCGCGTTCTCGACCAACTTCACACCGTACACCGCTCGAATGGGCTCGGCGCTGACGACATCTTGGGTGTCGCCTTGTTCGACGACTCGACCTTCTTTCAACAAGAGGGCTCGGTCGGTCGTGCTGCGCGCGTCGGCGAGATCATGAAGCACGACAATGAGTGTGTGCTTCCGGGCCGCGAGCTTTCGGATTAGTCGAAGCACGGCCATCCCTTCTCCTACGTCGAGCGCAGCGGTCGGTTCGTCGAGCAATAGGATTGGAGCGTCAGACGCGAGCGCTCGCGCGAGCAAGACGCGCTGCTGTTCCCCGACCGAAAGCTGAGTGAAAATCCGGTCGCGAAGCGCGTCGGCGTGCGCGGTCTCGAGCGCGTGGTCGATGGCCTCCTGGTCGTTCTTCGAAATGCCGCCGAAGCTGCCGCCGTGGACATAGCGCCCGAGCGCGACCACCTCTTCGACCGAGAGGGCTGAGCGAAGAAGGCTGCGCTGCGGGACGTACGAAATCCGCAAAGCTCTGTCTCGCGGTGAGAGCAAACCCACATCCGAGTCGCCGATCTCGACGCGGCCGTTGTAGGGGAGCAGCCCGGCGAGTGCTTTGAGCAGCGTACTCTTGCCGGCTCCGTTTGGGCCGAGCAGTGCCAGGACTTCGCCGGGGGAGGCTTCGAGATCGATGCCATTCAAAACCGTGCGTCCACCGAGTGTCACGGATAGCCCGGATGCGCGGAGGCCGAGGTGCCCGTCGCCGTTACGCATACGCTCGCTCCCGGCGCAGCCTGATCAAGAGGAGCAAGAAGAGGGGCGCGCCGATGAGACCGGTGACCACCCCCAGGGGGATCTCGCTCCGCGAGGGAATCACGCGGGCGATGATGTCGCAGGCGACTAGAAAAATGCCGCCGGCGAGGGCGGCAGCGGGAATCAAACGCTGATGCTTGGTGCCCGCGAACGGTCGCAGCATGTGAGGAACGACGAGGCCTACGAAGCCAACGTTACCGCCTACCGAAACCGCTCCGGCGACCAGGACGCTAACCCAAATCGCCGACCACCATCGAACGGCGCCGACGTTGGCGCCCATCGACTGGGCTTCTTCCTCGCCGCTCAGAAGCAAGTCGAGTGAGCGGCCCCAGAACCAGGAAGCAAGCAAGGCCGTAGCGATCAGCGGGATGGCAAACGCAAGCTGTCGCGGCCCCGTACCGCTCACAGAGCCAAGGGAGAACGAGACGACCGCCCGGCCCAACTCCCAGGTTTCCTGCGCAACACTCGTCACGAAGGCGCTCAAGCTCAAGAAGAGCGCGCTCAGCACGAAGCCGGTCAGGAGGAGTGCGAGGAGGTCCTGCGTGATCCTCAGGAAGAGGAGCAAGACCGCGAGCGCCCCAAGCGCCCCGATGAAGCAGCCGATCGGCACGATCATCTCGGGCACGACGAAGCTGCTCCCGACACCGGCGAGCCCGTAAGCGAGAAGTGCGACCTGGCCGCCGAAGCTCGCACCTGCCGTCGTGCCAAGCACGGACGGACTCGCGAGCGGGTTCCGAAAGAGGCCTTGCACGACCACGCCGCCAACCGCCAGGGCAGCGCCGGCCAGGAACGCTGCCGCCAGACGGTAGCCTCGCAGCTTCAGAAAGGTGTCTCGCAGGGCCGGGTCTGTCAGATCGCCCGAGCCGACGAGCACGGCGACGACCGCAGCGACGAGCAGGAGCAGAAACAGCAACGGATAGAGCCGCACCGCGCGTCCTTACCACGGCCCCCCAGCTCGATCGATGCGCTTCGGCGACGATTGACGGTCCCCGGGGGATCGGTCATCGTCGCCGCAAGCAGGGAAGTCGGTGAGAGGCCGGCGCGGACCCGCCACGGTATGTGACTGAATGTTCTGTCGTGACGCCACTGGGTGATGAGCCTGGGAAGG
>JBLYYU010000047.1:0-16131 GCA_048550275.1 Polyangiales bacterium | reverse complement strand
GTACCTCTGCGTCAGCCAGAGGTCGATGACGGTGGCGTTGTCCTTGTCGATGACCCGGATGTGCCGGGTCTCGACGCCGCTCACGGTTTCGTTCCCGAGCTTCTTGAACGTCAGATTGGCGCTGTCGCCGGAGCCGGTGACCTGTTGGCTGGTATTCGCGAGCGTCGAATACGGCATCTCGATGATCACCTTCTGGGCGTGCGCGATGCTGTAGTAACGCTCGCCCTTGGACGGCATGATGGTCGTCGTCTTGACGGGGTTGCCCGTTTCGTCGGTCGAGCGAATGTCCATGCGGACGTCACCTGCCTTCGAGTAGCGGGCGCGAACGTTGGCGGCCACGCCTTGCTCGCTCGACAGGCTCGCCTCGAGCACACCTTCGAAGGCCCTCGCTGGGGATGCTTGGATCGGTGACAGAAGGAGTACGAAAAGAAAGCTCAGGACAGCGCGCATGGTCGGCCAAGCTTAGGCCGACACGACCACCAGGCCAAACGCTTCGTCTTCGTAGAGGCGGTCGAAGGTTTCTTGGAACTTTGCCTCGACGTTCTTGCGCTTGAGCTTGAGGGTCGGGGTCAGCTCGTCTTGTTCGACGCTGAACTCGCGCTCGAGGATGTAGATCTTTTTGATGGTCTCGACCCGCGACAGGCCTTCGTTGGCTCGTTTGACCGCGGCCACGATTCGCTGCTGCACGTCGTCGTCGTTCGTGACCTGTTGAAGCAGTGCTTCGAGCGCTGATGAGCGGGCGAGTGGGTTCTCCGTCAGAGCCCTGATGTGCCCTTCCGCTTCCGGCGCATCGATGAGCCCTTTTTGCCGTGCCCAGTCGACCGCCTCACCGGAGCCGACCGTCACCAAGGCGACGAGGTACTTCCGCTTGTCGCCGTGCGCGTGTGCCTGACTGATCATCGCATCGGACGCTTTGATTTCGTTTTCGATGTTCGCCGGGGTCAGGTTCTTGCCGCCCGCAGTGATGATGATGTGCTTCTTCCGATCGAGAATGTGGACGTAGCCGTCGTCGTCCTTCTTGCCTACATCGCCGGTTTGTAGCCAGCCGTCGACGATGGTTTCGGCGCTGGCCTCGGGGTTCTTGTAGTAGCCCTGGAAAACCACGTCGCCCCGGATGACGATCTCGCCGTCCGCTGCGATCCGATCCTCGACGATGCTCAGTGCGCGCCCCACCGATCCGAGTTTGACGTGGCCTGGAACGTTGGCGTGCGTGATCACCGTCGACTCGGTCATCCCGTACATCTCGTAGATTGGAAAACCTGCCGCCCAGAAGAATTCCAGGATTTCCGGCGCGATCGGTGCGGCCCCCGTGATGAAGTACCGCACTCGCCCGCCGAAGATCGCCCTGAGCTTCGAAAACACGAGACGGTCCGCGAGGCCGAACTTGAGCTTCAAACCGAACGGGATCGGCTCACCCGCTTGCCAGAGCTTCACGGCTTGCCGCCCGATGCGCTCTGCCCAGCGAAAGATCCGTTGACGCGTCGGCGGCGCTTGCTCGACCGCGCTCATGATCTTCGCGTAGGCCTTTTCGAAGATGCGCGGCACGCTCCCGAAGATTGTGGGCTTCACTTCGGCGACTTCTTCGAGCACCTTCGCGATGCTCGACGCGAAGTATGTGCCCATGCCGGTGTTGATGCGTCCGTAGAAGGCGAGCACGCGTTCGGCGACGTGAGCCATAGGAAGAAAGCTCAGTCCGACGTCGTCTTCGTTGATCGCGAAGGCCTCGTCCTGGTCGCGCATGACCGTCATGATGTTCTTGTGCGAAATCATCGCGCCCTTGGGAGGGCCGGTCGTGCCGCTGGTGTAAACGATGATCGCGGTGCTCTCGGGGTCGACCGCGGCTACACGGGTATCGATGGCCGCCCTGTCTATCGGGGTCTGAAGCACGCGGTCGAACGGGACGAGCCAGTCGTGGGCCTCGATCAGGGATTCGGCACCGGCCGTGTTCCAGACGATGACCTGATCGAGCTTGGTGAGGGCATCGCGTCGGACCAAGATCTTGTTGATTTCGTCGATACCCTCCACGAACGCGACTCTCGTGTCGGCGTGGTCGAGGATGTACGCGAGCTGCTTCGCGGTGAGCGTAGGGTAGGCGCCGAGGGTGACCGCGCCGGCGAGTTGGCCGCCCATGTCGCAGTAACACCAGGCGGGGCCCGTGCTTCCCACCATGCAGACTTTGTCCTGACGCCCGAGGCCGATGCCCAGAAGGTACGAGGCGATCGCGGCGGATCGATCGAAGAAATCGTCCCAGCCCACCGGCTGCCACTCGCCGCCGTCCTTGAAGAAGAACGAGGGCTTGTCGCCGTCGCGCTCGACCCGCTTCACGAACATGTCGCCCACGGTTTCGCTTCGCCGGGCGATGTATTCGGCGGGGGTGCCGCTACTGCGGTCGGTATCGAACATATTCCCGGGTTTACACCCGATCGGGGCTCAGGATCTAGGGGTTCGAGGGGGGATTTGACGGCTCGGTGAGCCCCGCTACACTCCGCCCCCTTCCAGCCTAAAAGGGCAAGGCATTCCCATGCGTGATCTCATCAAGCTCAGCTGCGAAAACTGCGGCAAAGACAACTACGTGACGGACAAGAATCGGCGCAACATGCCCGAGAAGTTCCACATCAAGAAGTTCTGCCCGAAGTGCCGCAGCCACCAGCCGCACAAAGAAGGCAAGATCAGCAAGGGCTAGCCCCTTGCCCTCGCGACACTTCCGCTTACGGATCCGCTGATGGCGCAGGGCGACACGCACAATCTTGGGATGGGCTACCTGCTGTGGATCTTCGGGTTCACGGGGGCGCACCGCTTCTACTATGGCAAGCCGGTCAGCGGGACGATTTGGTTTCTGACCTTGGGCCTGCTGGGCATCGGCTGGTTCATCGACCTGTTCTTGATGCCCTCACTCGATCGCGCCGCGGAGCTTCGATACGACTCGGGGCCGGTCGATCACAACGTGACTTGGATTCTGCTGACCTTCGTGGGCATCTTCGGTATCCACCGAATCTACATGGGTAAGTACGTGACCGGCCTCATCTACTTCCTGACCGCCGGCCTGGTTGGGATTGGCATCCTCTACGACTACTGGACGCTCAACGAGCAGGTAAGCGACGTCAACCGCGGCCGCTGAGCGCCCGGCCTAGAGCCGGTTGACGAAGCGCCGGAGGTGGCCGATCGCGTTTGGCATGTGTGGGATGAACCCGAGGTGGCTGGTGGGGTACCAGTGAATCTCGGGCTCGTCCCAGCTCCGCCACATGTCGCGCATGACGTCCGGGTCGAAGAAGCGATCTTGTTCGGCCGCGAGTAGCAGGATTCGCTCGGCGGGGATGAGCGGGGCTAGCTGGTTCCAGCCGATCTTCTCGAAGAAGTCGTCGAACTCCGTAGACAGCCAGCCGAAGCGCGCCAAGTCCTTTCGCATGGCGCCGAGTACCGGGGCGTCTCGGTAGAGCGCACCCATGTGCATGTGTGCGATCATCGGCGCCGCAAAGGCGAAGCGTGGTTCGAGGCAAGCGAGGACCGCGGAGAATGCGCCGCCGAGCGACAATCCCGCGACACCGACCGGGGCCGGAGACTCCTCGAGCATGACCGAGAGCAGTGCTCTGGCGTCGAGAACGGTTTGGCGCATCGCTTCGAAGCTCCGGACCACGTCGGCGGTCCAGAAGCGCTCGCCGTCGTATGGAGAGCTACGGGGTTTGCGGCGCCCGTGGTAGGGCGGCTGCAGGTGTACGATCTCGACATTGAGGGCTTTGGCGATCGTACCGAGCAGCCCGTGCTCTTCAACGACGGTCTCGGGTTGCATGTAGCCGTGAATGTAGAGAAGTCGCGGCCGGCCTTCCGTGCCCTTGGGACGAATCCGTCGCGCATAGACGGTTTGGATGCGGCGGGTACGCGCGTGGTAGTGCACGTTGAAGTGCGGCTCGATCGGTTCGTGCGGGGATGCGAACCAGATGTCTTCGTTCTCGAAGCCCGGCATCGACCAGCGTCGGCGGGTGCGAACGCGGGGGACGCGCTCTGGTGCGGGGTAGAGGAGCTCCTTGCTCAGACCCTCATACACGCCGAGCCGATCGAGCGTGTTCTTGGGGCGCGTCCGAAGCAACTGGAGCGGGCGCACTAAGACGCCGGCCATGTCGTCGAGATTTGGCACCTTGTTCTTCACGATCGATGTCTAGAGTCGGTCTACGAGTCGGGCGACGAAGGCGCCGGTTGCGCCGAGGTGACGTGGGGCGGTTCGGAAGGCGAGGACGTAGCGGGCTGGGGCGCGGTGGCCTAGGGCGTTGGCGATGGTGGTTCGGAGAGTGGCCTTGCCTCCGGGGCTGTGGAGGCCTTTGCCGACGATGATCAGGACCCAGCGCTTGCCGTCGGCCTGGGCCTCTCGAACGAAGCGGAGGACGCGGCGTTCGGCTTCTTTGGCGGTGAAGCCGTGAAGGTCGCACTCCGCGTCGATCTCTAGCCGTTGATCTTCGAGGCTGTGAAGGATGCTCGGGTGTGTGCTCATGCGACGCCCGGTAATGATGCCGTTGTCCTCGCAGTCGACCTGCAGGGTCTTGTCGCCGACGCCGACCGCGGGCTGGCGCCTTAGGGCAGACCCTGGGGGGGGCGCACCGGCAACTCGTCTGCGCGAAGCAGGGTCGAGCGGTTTGACATCCGAGAAGGCGCGGCCGAGCGCTTCGCGGTCCGCACCGGAGCTCCTGCTCGCCGCAGATCCTGGGTTCGGCCCTTTGCCGCTTTTTGGTCTGGAGCTCGCCACCAGATTCACATGATGACCCCCGGGCAGGGGTGTCTGCAAGAAGCGCAACGCCTGCGGCGGAAGGAGCGGAAGCGAAGATTCTTCGCCGTCCCGTGCGCGCAGTTGGTGAGATCGCACGGGTTTTCGGAAGCCCCGCCGTGGCACAGCCATTGCACGCTTCTACCGGTGATGGACGTCAGTCGCCGGCAATGGGACAGTGTGTCGGACAAGCCCAGGCGGGTGGAATCTCCTCCGCGTGCGGGAGTCTGCGGCGGATCTCTCGCGGCGCACTACCAGTCGCTGAACGGCTGTTCTGATGCTGGGGCCTGTTCCTGGCCGTGCGGCTGAGGTCCTTCGTAACCCCCGCGCCATAGGCGCCAAGAGGCTAACCCTTCTTCGGCGCCTCGCGCTTGGGGCGCAGGTTGCACTGAAGGATCTTCTTGCGGACGCGCACGGAATCGGGGGTGACCTCCACGAGCTCGTCCTGATCGATCCAGTCGAGGGCGGTTTCGATTCCGAGCTCGCGCGGCGGAATGAGGACCACGTTTTCGTCTCGGCCGGCTGCTCGGATGTTGGTGAGCTTCTTTTCGCGGGTGCAGTTCACGTCGAGGTCGCTCGGGCGATTGTGCTCGCCGACGATCATGCCTTCGTAGACCTTGGTCCCGGCGCCGATGATTAGATTTCCGCGTGGCTGAAGGTTGAACAGCGCGTAGGGGGTCGTCGTGCCCTTGCGGTCGGACACGATGGCGCCGTTCTTGCGGCGAAGGAGCGGGCCTGCGTACGGGTCCCAGCCTTCGAACATGGTGTTCAGCAGGCCCTCGCCGCGGGTCTCCGTCATGAAGAGCGAACGAAAGCCGATCAAACCGCGAGAGGGAACCCGGTATTCGACCCGCACGCGGTCGGCGCCGATGGGGTTCATCTTGCCCATGACGCCGCGGCGGTCGCCGAGGAGCTGGGTCACGGTGCCGACGTGCGATTGCGGGATGTCGACCACGACCGTCTCGACCGGCTCGCGCTTCTTCCCGTCGATTTCGCGGACGACGACCTCGGGCATACCGAGTGCGAACTCGTAGCCCTCGCGCCGCATCGTCTCGGCGAGGATCGCGAGCATGAGCTCGCCGCGGCCGTAGACCATGAAGGAATCGGCCTCATCGCCTTCTTCGACGCGCATGGCGATGTTTCGCTGGGCTTCCTTCAACAGGCGTTCGCGCACCTGCCGGGAGGTGACGTAGTCGCCCGCCAAGCCGGCGAAGGGCGAGGTGTTGACCATGAAGCGGATCTTGATGGTCGGCTGCTCGACGGTGATGCGCGGGAGCGGGTTCGGGTGGCTAGGCAGCGCGATCGAGTCTCCGATGTGCACGTCGTCGATGCCTGAAAAAGCCACGATGTCGCCAGCGGATGCGCCGTCGATGCGCACGCGCTCCATGCTCTCGAAGCCCCAGAGCCCTCCGACCTTGCGTTCGATGGTGGAGTCCTTGCCGATGATGGCGACCATTTGTTGCGGTTTGATGGTCCCGTTTCGGATGCGGCCGATGGCGATGCGGCCGACGTACTCGTCGTGAATCGTGTTGTGAATCAGGACTTGCAAGGGCTCTTCTGAGTCGCCTTCCGGAGCGGGAAGGCGCTTGATCAGGGTCTCGAAGAGCGGTGTGAGGTCGCTCGACTCGTCGGCGAGCTCGTGTTTGGCGATCCCGTCTTTGCCGATGGCGTAGACGTGCGCGAAGTCCGCCTGCTCGTCGGTGGCCCCGAGGTCACAGAAGAGGTCGAAGACTTCGTTCAGGGCTTCGTCTGGACGGGCGTCGTTTCGGTCGATCTTGTTGACGACGCAGACGACCGGCAGGTCGAGCTCGATGCACTTCGAGAGAACGAAGCGGGTCTGGGGAAGGGCGCCCTCGGCGGCGTCGACGAGGAGCAGGGCGCCGTCGGCCATGCGGAGCGTTCGCTCGACCTCTCCACCGAAGTCGGCGTGGCCGGGCGTGTCGATCAGATTGATCTTGTAGTCTTTCCAGCGGATCGACGCGTGCTTCGCCAAGATGGTGATGCCGCGCTCTCGCTCGAGGTCGTTCGAGTCCATCACGCGTTCGCGCACGGCCTCGTTCGCTCGGAAGACGCCGGTCTGATGCAACATCGCGTCGACCAGCGTCGTCTTGCCGTGGTCAACGTGGGCGATAATCGCCACATTTCGAATCTTGTTCTGCACGCTTGAGCCCCCACGCCTTTCGCGTGAGGGCGCGTCTTGGCAGATCCGAGGGCCGGCTGCCAGTCGCGGGAAAACGCCCGGAATCTGCGTACGGTTTTGCGTAGTGTGGGCGCTTTGGAGCGCCGCGACCGAAGCGCTATCTTGTGAGCTGGGGGACGAAGATGCTTAAACTCGATCTGCGCGTGATCGCGCCGTGCTTGATTGTTGCTTTGCTCGCTTGTGACGGGTCGGCGCCTTCCGATCCGCGAACCGACCCCGGTGTCGAGCCGCCTACGGGAAATGGCGACGGGACCTGTGGGGTTCCGGCGGAGGCCCGGGCGGAAGACGTCTCGAACCCCGACACGGTGATCGGGGATGGGACTCCTTCGAGCTGTACGTCGCAGGCGTTTGTCCACGCCGTGTCGCTCGGCGGGGTGATCACCTTCGATTGCGGGCCCGATCCGGTGACGATCACCCTCGAACAGACCGCCAAGGTGTTCAACGACCAGAACCCGGACATCGTGATCGATGGGGGTGGCAAGGTGACCTTGAGCGGCGGTGGCGCATTGCGGATTCTCTACCAGAACACCTGCGATGAGGGGCAGGTCTGGACGACTTCGCACTGCAACGATCAGGACCACCCACGGCTGACTGTGCAGAACCTGACGTTCGTCGACGGGAACGCGAAGGCCGAAGAAGAGGGCGGCGGCGCGATCTTCGTCCGCGGTGGGCGGTTCAAGGCGGTGAACACGCGCTTCTTGAACAATGTCTGCCACGACGTCGGGCCTGACGTCGGTGGCGGGGCGATACGGGTCTTCGACATGTACCAGGATCGACCTGTCTACATCGTAAACAGCAGCTTCGGTGGGGAGGGCGTGGGGAACGTCTGCTCGAACGGCGGTGCGCTCAGCTCGATCGGTGTCTCATACACGGTGATCAACAGCACGTTCACGAACAACGAGGCGATTGGGTACGGGGCCAATCCGCAAGACCCAGGAACTCCGGGCGGCGGAAGCGGCGGCGCGATCTACAACGATGGGAACAGGTTCACGCTGACGGTTTGCGGAACGGTCATCGAAAACAACAGTGCCAACGAGGGGGGTGGAGCGATCTTCTTCGTGAGCAACGACCGGAGCGGAAGCCTCGTGATCGAGGATTCGGTCCTGCGGAACAACCCTAGCGACGGCTTCGAGACCGAGGGTTACCCGGGGATTTTCGTCCTAGCGAACGGCGACCCCCAGGTGCGCAGCTCGATCATCGAGTGACTTGGCCGCGTCGGCCGCTTCGATGGCGCTCGCGTGGACCGAATCGAGGAACTTCAGCACCGCGACCAGCATGTGTGAGGTGCGTGGCGAGCAGAAGAGGTCGAAGGCGTGTTGGGCGCCCTTGAGCTCTGCATAGACGACGGGCGCGTTTGACGTCTTTTCGAGCGCGCTGGCGAAATCCCGGGCTTCTTCGACGGGGGCGAGGGTGTCGCGGTCGCCGTGGATGACGAAGAAGGGCGGGGCGTTCGGGTGGATTTGCTCGATGGGGGAGGCGCGGCGAAACTTCTCGGGCTCTTCGCTCCGGAACGCCTTCATGATCTGCTGCTCGAGCCTTCGGTACCAGAAGGGAAGCCGGTTCACGCCGAGCCGGCTCGTGAAGTCGTAGACCCCGTAGATCGGGACGGCGGCCTGCAACGAGGTGTCGGCGTCTTCGAAGCCGGGCTGGTACTCCGGGTCGTTCACGGTGAGCGCCATGAGCGCGGCGAGGTGCCCGCCGGCCGAACCGCCGGTGACGGCGATGAAGCTTGGATCGACGCCGTATTCGTCCGCGTGCTCGCGTACCCAGGCGAGACCCGCCTTCAAATCGACGAGGTGATCGGGAAATGTTGCGCCGGGGCTGAGGCGGTAGTTGAGGTTGAAGCAGACCCAGCCGTTGGCGGCGAGGTGGCTGAGGAGCGGCCAGCCCTGCTCGCCCTTGTCGCCCATGACCCAGGAGCCGCCGTGGATTTGAAGGATGGCCGGGCGCGTGTCGCCTTCCGCCGCCGGCGAGACGACGTCGAGCTTCAGAACCTGGCCGGCGACGCGCCGGTACTCGACGTTGCGTGTCACCTTCACGCCCTGGCGCCGCTTCGAGGAGAACGGCAGAAACACTTGGCGCTTCGGAACGGCGCGGGGCTTCGGCGGGGCTTTTAGGCCGACGAGCGCTTCTTGCAGAGTAGCTCGCGCCCGGTTGCCGTCGGCAAATAGGACGAGCAGGCCGACCCAGGAGCCGAAGGTGATGATCAGGCCCGCCCAACCCGGCCAAGCCGCGAGCGCGCCGAGCTCGATGAACACCAGCGATGCGATCGACTGCCAGAAGACGTGATGGATCGCGAGCTCAGCCGTGAGCCAGGAGCCGAAGAAGCTCGGCATGAACAGCGCCGGCACGCGGCGCACGGGGACGAACGCGTTTGCGGTGAAGAGCGCTCCGATCAGGCTCACCGCCAAGAAGGCCCAAGAGATCGTCGGCAAGCCGAGAAACACGAACCCCTCCTATCGCTTCTTTCGCCGGAAGCGGCTCAGGAGTGGACGCGGGTTTTCGGCGGCCAGGCGATCGAGCGTCGCTTGCATGATCGAGGTGACCTCCTCGTAGCACTGCTCGAGGACCGCTGGGTCTTGCGCACCCTCGGGACCGAAGCGGCTCCAGTCGAGTGGTTCGCAGACCTGGACGGTGATCTTCGCGGGTAGGGGGACGCCCGGCATGGCTGGGCTCGAGACACCCCAGGGCACCTGGAAGAGAAGGGGCGCGCCGTCCATGCGCACCTTGTCCAAGCTCAAGAGCTTCACGAAGCGCTCCCCGCGAGTGAGGACGATGGTGGTTTCGTGCCCGCCATGGCCGACGACGGGGACGACCGGGACACCGGCCTCGAGCGCGAGGCGGATGAAACCCTTGCGGCCTTTGAACGCGATGCGGTTTCGATCTTTCCAGGGCCGGAACACTTCGTACGAGCCGCCGGGGTAGAGGAGCACCGAGGCGCCTTCGCCGAGCGCGGCCTTGGCGTTGTCCATGTTGGCGGGCATCTGGCCGATCTTTCGCATGAGCTCGCGCCAGCCGGGTACGCCGTAGATGCCGTCGAACGCGAGACCCATGAGGGGGTCCGCGAAGCCGCGTGTCCGGTACCAGGACGCGTACACTGCGCTCGTGTCCGGTGTGATGATGCCGCCCGAGTGATTGCCGATCAGGAGCGCGGGGCTTTGCGGCACCCGCTCCATGCCGCGGACTTCTGCTCCGAAGTAACTCGTGAACGTTTCCATCTTCGGAACGAGCTTGCGCATGAACTCCGGATCAAACTGCTGCGCGGGTTCCTGCAGGTGCGCTTCGGTCGATTCGGCCCACTTGCTCCAAACGCCGTCGGCCATGAACCGCTGCAGGAGCTTTGCTACACGCGGTGGTAACTTCTGCTCCAGGCTGTCTTGTTCTCTGCCCATCGGCTTGCTGCAAAATAGTACATGTTCTATTTTCGATCGACTGGAGAGATCGATGGTCGCTGCGCGTGTGTGGTCCGGTTTGGTGAATCGCCTGTTTCCCTGGCGCGCACCGGTCTCTTCGGAGGGCCGGCGCCGGCGGCGAAAGCCGGTTCGTGCGGGACGGCATTCGTCGGCCGAGAGCATTCGACCGGCGCGGCGAAACGCCTACACAGGGGTGGCGCAGTTTGCCGGTCGTTCGATCGACCGCTTGTTTTTGGCGGGGATGAGCCGGCCCCACCGCTATCCCGGGCCCGGTGATCTGGCCCGCGTCGGAGAAGAGATCGCTGGGGCGCACGCGCTCTACCGTGCCGGGAGGCCTGGCGCGCCGAGCGCCTTTCACGCCACGCCGCCGCCGCTCGACGCGATCTCGATCGAGCCCGCTTGGCATCCGTCGATGCGATTCGAGTGGCTTTCCTTCGAGAGCGAGTACCGCGCCCCTGATGGCGACCCGGCGGCCCAGCGCTGGAACGACTACGACCGGAATCACGTCGCGCACGCCTGGGTGGCTAGGCACAGCGGGCCGGAGCGCCCCTGGCTGATCTGCCTGCATGGCCTCGGGACGGGCGGGCCTTACGCGGACTTCGCGGGATTTCGGGCGGAGAAGCTGCACCACGAGCTCGGCCTGAACCTTCTGATGCCGGTTCTGCCGTTGCACGGACCGCGGCGGCCGTCGGCGTTGCCGATCGCGTCGCTTCTTTCGTTCGACTTGCTCGACGCGTTCCACGGCGTGTCGCAGGCGGTCTGGGACACTCGGCGTCTAATTCAATGGGCGCGCTCGCAGGGCGCAACGAAGATCGGCCTGTACGGCTTGTCGATGGGCTCTTATGTTTCTGCCTTGCTCTCCGGTCTCGATAATGTCGACACCGTCATCGCGGGCATCCCGGTCTGCGACATTCCGGATTTGTTCGTACACCATGCGCCGGTCGATCAGCGGCAGGAAGCGGAAGACAACGGCGTGCTCGGCGTGCACACGCGCGAGCTGTTCGAGCTCGTCTCGCCTCTGTCGGTGACGCCGCACACGACGCTAGAGAACCGTTTCATCTTTGCGGGGAGCGACGACAAGGTGTCCACGCCAGAGCAGGCCGAGCGCCTCTGGGAACACTGGGGACAGCCCGGCATTCGCTGGTTCGCGGGCGGGCACGTGAGTTTCTTCTGGTCGTCCGAGGTTGGACCCTTCGTCGACCACCGTCTTCACAAGACCGGCTTCGCCGTGTTGGATCGCTGAGGCCCGGTGGAGCGCTTTACCGGACAAGACGCTTCGTTTCTCTACATGGAGACCCCGAATGTGCACATGCACACGCTGAAGGTCGCCGTCATCGACCTCCCGGCGCAGATCCCCTATCCCGACGTTTTCGAGCTGGTGCGCATCTCGATGGAGAGCAAGCTTCACCTGGTGCCGCGTCTCCGACTGCGCCCGGTCGAGGTTCCGGGTGGGCTTCATCACCCGATGTGGGTGCAGGACCCGCACTTCAACATCGGACGGCACCTGTTTCGCTCCAAGATCAACGCGCCGGGCGGACAGCGGGAGATGGACCAGGCGATCGCCCAGATCGCGAGCACGCAGCTCCCGCGTGACAGGCCTCTTTGGGAGACCTGGCTTCTCGAAGGCTTGGCGGAGGGGGGCATCGTCCTCGTCACCAAGATTCATCACGCCCTGGCCGACGGTGTCGCGTCCGCGACGATGCTCTCGAAAGTGATGACGCTCGAGCCCGACCCGGACGACCTCAATGCACCGAATCCAAGCTGGATCCCCGAGTCGATTCCGCCGCGCCGAAAGCTCTTCAGGGACGCGCTTCAGGATCAGGCCGAGCAACTCGGCACGATCGGCCCCCTGGTGCGGCGGACGGTGAAGGGCGGCATCAACGTGCTCCGCAACCTGAAGCACCGGGCGGTCGACGTGCCGTATCCGTTCGTCACGCCAAGGACCGTGTTCAACCGCACGCTGTCGCCGGAGCGATCGTTCGCGACGACTTCGCTTCCGGTCGCCGAGCTGAAGGCCGTGAAGAATGCGGCTCGGGTGACCCTCAATGACGTGGTTCTGGCTACCGTCGCCGGAGCGCTCGACCGGTTCTTCGAGGCGCGCGGCCACCACCTCGACAAGCCCCTGATCGCCAGCGTGCCGATGGCGGTCGTGGCCCCCGACGAAGCGCCACGGGAGGCCGGCAATCGGGTGGCGAACCTGTTCACCTCGCTCTGCAACGATGTCCACGACCCGCTCGAGCGTCTGCAGAAGATCCACGCGGTCACCAAGCAGGCCAAGGAGGTGCAGCAGCAGCTCGGCATGGAGACCATGCTCGACTGGTCGGAGGCCGCCCCAGCGGCGGCGTATCGCTGGATCCTCGGGACGTATTCGCAGTCCGGGCTCTCCGATGTGATGCCGCCGCCCGCGAATCTGATCGTCTCGAATGTCCGCGGGCCCGACAATCCACTCTACGTCGCGGGCGCGAGGCTCCGTACCATCTACTCGGTGGGTCCGGCGGTCGAAGGCATCGGCTTGAACATCACGGGATGGAGCTACTGCGGCGACATTGCCTTTGCCCTGATCGCCGACGCGGAGGCCATACCCGATCCGCACTTCATCACGGAGTCCTTGCGCCCCGCATTGGACGACCTGATGCGGGCGACCCTGTGAAAAGCGCGCTAGAGTCTGCCGCATGAGCAAACCTGCACTCGAAACCTGGCATCAACTCATCCGGGAAAGAAACGCGGCGGGCCTGGACGACATTCTGGCCGACGACGCCGTCTTCCATTCCCCGGTCGTCCACACTCCGCAAGAGGGCAAGGCGTTGACGAAGCTCTATCTGAGCGCGGCGATCATGGTGCTCGGCAACAGCAGCTTCGAGTATGTGCGGGAAGTCGTCGGCGAGTCGGACGCGGTCCTCGAGTTCACGGCGGAGATCAACGGGATCACCATCAACGGGGTCGACATGGTTCATTGGAACGCCGACGGAAAGATCGACGACTTCAAGGTGATGATCCGTCCGTTGAAGGCCGTGAACCTGCTCCATCAGTTGATGAAGCAGATGCTGCAGAGCTCGGGCTAGGCGCCCGGTCGGCTATCGAGCTCAGCCGCCGAGCGTGGAGAGCTTGTTGCGGTGCTTGGCCTGCAGAGCGTTGTACTCGTCTTGGGTGAGACTGAGTGCTTTGGTGATTCGGCGGAGCTGGGTCTGCTCGTCGTGTTTGAGAACTTGGTCGGCGACCGCCATTTCGATGAGGACTTCGAGGACCTCGAGGCGTAGCTCGCGGTCGGCCAGCTCTCGGAGGTCGCGGGTCCAGTCGTGGTCGCCGAGGAGGGCGACGTGGCTGATCTGATCGGCGAGGAGGCCGCAGATCGCGTCGACGCCGGCCTGGCTCAGGCCGTGAACCCGGCTGAGCTCTTTTTGAATCGTGGCCTCTTCCTGAGTGGAGTAGTGGCCGTCGGCGTAGGCCACCTTGGCGAGCAGGCCGGCGACGGCGGTGACGATTCGGCGCGTGGCGTCGTCGGCGTCCGCCAGGTATTTCTCGACGATCTGCGCGAGGCGCTCGCGGGCCTCCGGCGTCACTTCGTTCGGCTTGTTCTTGCCGCCAAAAATCATCGGGGATCCTTAGGCCTGCCGGTACCGATGCACAAGTCTAGAGGCCTGCCTTGAGGGCGCCCCAGACCGCGAGGCAGGTGACAGCGCCGAGGACCCCGAGCCAGAGCGCATCGCGGACGAAATAGGTGGAGAGCAGCAAGAGGATGCCCGCCCCGAGTTGGACAGGGCGCCTCTGTTTTCGGCCGTACATGAACATGACGAAGCCGATGCTGCTGACCAGCAGCGCAACACCCAGATATGCGGGTTCCGGCATACCTAGACCGGCTTGTAGGCGACCGCGGCCGAGGAAGGGCCGGCGAGCGGGATGATGTCGAAGCGATCGAAGCCGGCTTCACTGCACCATCGTTTGAAATCGGCGCCGGTGTAGTCGAAGGCGTCGCCGAACTCGATGAGCATGTTGAGCGACATCAGAAGGCCGAAGGAGTTTTCGCGGCGCGCGTCGTCGATGAGCGCTTCGACAACGATGAATGCGCCGCCCGGCGGGAGCGCGTCGTACGCGAGCTTGATCAAGTGCTTCTTCTTTTCGAGGTTCCAGTCGTGAAGGATCATGCCCATCGTGATGACATCGGCTTTCGGCAGGCTGTCCTTGAAGAAGTCGATGGCAGCGGTCTCGACTCGGTGGGGCAGGCCGGCCTTTTCGATCGCCCGTTTGGCGATGGGCTCGACCTCGGGGAGGTCCGCGCTGATGCAGTGCATATGCGGGTTCTCGGCGGCCACCATGCAAGCGAGCTGCCCGGTCGCCCCGCCGACGTCGCACAAGGTCTTGTAGCTCGAGAAGTCGAACTTCTGCGCGAGCGCCCTGAAGTTACCCGCGGAGACCCCGGCCATCGCCGCCATGAACTGCTCGAGGCGCTCGGGGGCCGCGTAGAGCTTCGCGAACATCGGCTCGCCCGTTTCTTTGATCTCGTTTTGCGGCTGCCCCGTGCGGAGGGCTTCGGTGAGGCTGCCCCAGAAATCGTAGAGGCGGCTGCTCGCCATTTCGAGAATACCGCCGATGTACTGCGGGCTCTCCTTGTCGAGGAAGACGGCCGTTTCGACGGTGTTGCCGTACACGGCATCGGGACCGTCTCCGTCCCGGCGCAACATGCCGAGGGAGACCAGAGCGTCGGGGAAATCGGGAATTGCGCGGGGGTGTAGACCCAGTCGCTCCGCGATCTGCGCGCCGGTCATCTTGCCGGTGCCGAGCGCCGTAAACAGGTCGAGCTCGACTGCGGTGAGCAGGGCACGAGAGCCGAAGAAGCCCATTCCCACCTGCATGATACGTGTTGGATCCAGCTCTGCTCTTTCCACGGCCCGGCCTCCTCGTTGCGAAGGCCGATTTCTACATCTAGAGCGCCCCGGAACGCAACAGCGAAACAGCTATGCGTCTTCGGCAGCAAAGAAGAAGGAGCAGTTCGGTAAGTCCATGAACGCTTCTTGTGCGCGCCGGAGCTCGTCGATCAGTTTGTCGCCGGCGCCGGAATCCATGAATGCGACGACGTCGTTCTCGCGCACCCACCAGATCTCGAGGAGACCGTCGTACGGCGCCTTGGTGCCGCGTTGCTTCATGATTTCGACGTTCTGCTCGACCGGAAGGGGAGTGGTGGTCGTGCAGCGGAGGCCGTCGGACGCGGCTGCTATCGACCGCGCCGTCTGAGCGTATGCGGCCCAGTGCTCAGCGAATTCCTGTCTCGACATGCCTGGCTTGCGACGCACACATTGAACGAACTTGATCATGATGACTCCTCGACCCCTCTGAGACGCTCTCAGTGTCACAAATCGAAATGCGGCTTGCCAGGATTAAGCGAAAACCGCGCCTCGCATGGGCGAATCGCGGTTGTCACGGGACGGACTCGTTTGCTGAGTTGCTGGGGATTAGAACGAGAGGGTGGCGGCGCCGTCTGCGATCAGCTGGTGCATGAGGCTCGCGCCCGTGATGACGGTTCCGTCGATGAGGTTTTCCTGCTCGTAGCCGCGGCTCTTGATGCAGGGGG
Organism: Polyangiales bacterium; assembly: GCA_048550275.1. Lineage (GTDB taxonomy): Bacteria > Myxococcota_A > Polyangia > Polyangiales > Houyiibacteriaceae > SG8-38. Next base: position 199 of record JBLYYU010000047.1, on the reverse strand, counting down.
TGCAGGCCCAGAGGTTTCCGCCTCGGGCCACGAAGTCCTCGACCAGGTCGCCGAGGGGCGCGAGCGGGTGGACCTGGGTTGCGTCGATGGCGCGCTTTCGGGCGAGGTCGACGCCTGCGCCGGTCAGGAAGACCGACACCTTCAGACCGGAGGTCATGCCCCCGTTGGCGATGGTGAAGGCGACGGACGAGAGCTCGCT
>JBLYYU010000046.1:0-11754 GCA_048550275.1 Polyangiales bacterium | reverse complement strand
TGCACACGATCAATATACCAAAACCCGACCCAAAAGTCAATGCTTACTTCTGGGCAAAGATGTGTGATTTCAGTAACTTGAAAGCTTGTTGCCGGCAAGCGTCGCGCGTTTCGAAACGGCGGTGAGCAGGCGTCGCGGGAGCAGCTCAGTTAGGCCGCGCGCGCTTGCCTGCGTTGCCTTTGGCGGGGGCCGGCGTTGCTGCCTTCGCTGCTCCACCAGCCTTGGCCTCGGCGGGAGCGTCCTCTTCGATGAGGCCATGCTCCTGCAGGAGCTTGCGTTCGACCGCCGCGAGGATGTCCTGATGTTCTTCGAGGAAGTTGCGCGCGTTGTCACGTCCCTGGCCGACACGCTCTTCGCCGTAGCTGTACCAGGCGCCGGACTTGTTGATGATGCCCCCCTCGACGGCGAGGTCGAGCACGTCGCCGGTGCGGCTGATGCCCTTGCCGAAAAGGATATCGAACTCACAGAGCCGGAACGGGGGCGCGAGCTTGTTCTTCACGACCTTGACCCGGCAACGATTGCCAACCGCAGCATCGCCGACTTTGATCGTGCCGATTCGGCGAATGTCTAGGCGCTGCGAGGCGTAGAACTTGAGCGCGTTTCCGCCGCTGGTCGTTTCGGGGCTGCCGAACATCACGCCGATCTTCATGCGGATTTGGTTGATGAAGAACAGGGTGGTGTGGCTCTTCTGGAGGTTGCCGGTGAGCTTGCGAAGCGCCTGGCTCATCAAGCGAGCTTGGAGGCCGACGTGGCTGTCGCCCATCTCGCCTTCGATTTCCGCGCGGGGCACCAGGGCCGCCACGGAGTCGATGACGATCATGTCGACCGCGCCCGAGCGAACGAGGGTGTCAGCGATTTCGAGGGCCTGCTCGCCGTGGTCGGGCTGGCTGACCAGGAGCTCGTCGACGTTCACGCCGAGCTTGCGGGCGTAGCTCGGGTCGAGCGCGTGCTCCGCATCGATGAAGGCCGCAATGCCTCCCTTTTTTTGGCACTCGGCGATCGCATGCAGGGTAAGAGTCGTCTTACCGCTCGACTCCGGGCCGTAGATTTCGACGATGCGGCCTCGGGGATAGCCGCCCACCCCCAGCGCGAGGTCGAGGGAGATCGCCCCGCTCGAAATCACCGGCACCTCGATTTTGGCCGCATCGTCCCCCAGACGCATGATCGCGCCCTTTCCATAGGCTTTTTCGATGGTTCCGAGGGCTAGGTTGAGGGCTTTTTCGCGGTTCGAGTCTGCCATGGCGCGGATTCCTTTGAGTGAATTACCTGAACACCCGTCTAGTCGGCCTGATTACAATAGTCAAGTTCGTGTGAGGGGCTGTTCCCCGAGCCGGCTCCCCGAACCTGCATAAGACCGTAGCCTAGCCCGGCCAGCCCCTGGGAGCGAGAGCTGACTGGCAGCACCCGTGTGATAATCGCTCCCTATGGAGGCACGGTCCGACGGCACTGGGGAGGTCCGCTTGGGGCGGGAGAGCGCGGTCTTCGTTTGGACGGACCGTGCGTTGTTCGTAGGGGGCCGCTCCGAAACGTCATTGCACTCCCATCACGCGATCGAGCTCTGCATCGCCCTCGACGACCGAGGAATCGACATGACCTCGCCGGACGGCACCGAGCTCAGCGCGGTGCCAGGCGCGATCGTCCGAGCGGGCGCACCACATCGCTTGGCGATCCCGGGCCCGAAGGTCGCCGTTCTCTATTTGGACCCGCAATCGGAGATCGCCGCCTCGCTGGATGATTGGTTGGGCGAGCACGACCTCCGGCGGCTTTCGGACGATCTCATGCACGTTCGACGCAGGGCATTTGCAGCGCTGCTCGAATCCCCAGGCGCGGGCCTGCCCGAGGCAGAGGCGGCTTGCAGCGCGCTGATCGGCTCGTTTGCCGACGAGGCTCCGCGGCCGAAGATGCACTGGCGAGTTCGACGCGCGATGACCGAGCTAGATGCGCACCTCGACGCCCCACCGAGCCTCGACGAGCTCGCTGAGCGGATCGGCATCTCTACGAGCCGCCTGCGGCACATGTTCAAAGAGCAGGCCGGGCTTCCGATCCGTCGCTACGTCCTTTGGATGCGGCTTCGTGCGGCCCTTCTCGAGGCCCTCGAAGGCGCGAGCATGACCGCGTCCGCGCAGGCGGCCGGCTTTGCGGACGCTGCGCACTTCACACGGACGTGCAAGCAGATGTTCGGCCTACCGCCGAGCGCGTTCGCTCCGGTCGATACGGTTTTCGTCGCGTAGACCGGGCGATCTTCGATCGGCGGGTCGATTCCAGCCGATTCGTTCAAGCCGAGGTCGCTGCCTGCTTCTAGGATTCCCGGATGAACAGTGAGGGATCCATCCACGACCGCAGCGACCACTACTGTGTGATCGGCGCTGGCCCCGCCGGCCTTCTCGCAGCCCGCTCGCTCAAACATGCCGGCATCCCCTACGAACAGTTCGACAAGAACGACGACGTCGGCGGCATCTGGGACATCCAGAACGACTGGTCCCCGATGTACGAAACCGCGCACTTCATCTCATCGAAAACGGTGTCGAACCTGCCCGGCTTCGACATGCCCGCGGACTACCCGGACTACCCGAACCACAGACAGATACTCGCCTACATTCGCGACTTCGCGGACGCCTACGACCTCTATCCGAGCATCCGCTTCGAGACACCGATCGACCGAGTCGAACCGGAGGATGGCGGCAAGCGTTGGCTCGTGACCTTCGGAAATGGCGAGACGCGGCGCTACCGTGGGCTCTTCCTCTGCAGCGGGAACACCTGGGACCCGAGCATCCCCGAATACCCGGGCGAGTTCACCGGCGAGACGATGCACTCCGTTCGCTATCGGGTGCCAGAAGAGTTCTCCGGAAAGCGAGTGCTCGTGGTCGGCGGAGGCAACTCCGGTTGCGACATCGCCTGCGACGCGGCGCTCTACGCGGACGCGGCATTCATCAGCCTTCGTCGCGGCTACCACTTCATCCCGAAGTACTTCTTCGGAATCCCGACCGACCTATTCGCGAGCAAGGTAAGCCTACCGCGCTTCGTCGAGCGCCGCGTGTTCGAGCTCTTGTTGAAAATGACGGTGGGCGATCTCACTCACTTCGGTCTCCCGAAGCCGGATCATCCGGTCATGGCCAGTCATCCGATCATGAACACGCAGTTACTCCACTACCTCGGGCACGGCGACCTCAGCTACCGGCCCGACATCGCGCGATTCGAAGGAAAACGAGTGTTTTTCGAGGACGGGAGCAGCGAGGATATCGACCTCATCGTTTTCGCGACGGGCTACAAAGTCACCTACCCGTACATGGACAGAAACCTATTCGACTGGATCAGCAAGTACCCCGACTTGTATCTGAGCTCGCTCCACCGGGACTTCGACAACGTCTGCTGCCTCGGTCTCCACCAGACCGACGGGGGAGCCTACGATTTCTTCACGCTGCAAGCGGACATGATGTGCAACTTCATCCTCGACCAGGAACGGCGACCCGACAAGGCCGCCGAGTTCCACGAGCTCAAGAGGAATGACCGGCCGAATCTCTCGGGCGGGATTCGGTACGTCGACTCCGCGCGCCACGCGACCTACGTGAAGAAATCGGTGTTCAAGAGCTACTCGGACAAGCTGATGCGCCGGTTCAAATGGAAGGCGTTTGGCGTGATGCGTCCGCCCGCAGCCATTCCGCGCGTCGGCTCCGGCGACACCAACGCGAGCGAACGAGGCTCAGCGACCACCGAGGTCGAAGTCGCGACCTAGCGCCGCGCGTCGGACGAGCTCGAGCGCAATGTAAGCCGAGAGCGCCTGCACCCTGTCGCGGTCCCAGGGGAGCTTTCGATGCTTGGTGATCGTGGGCTCGTTCTTGCGAGCGACGCCGAACCAAATGGTTCCGACGGGCTTCTCTTCGGTACCGCCCCCTGGGCCTGCGATGCCTGTAATCGACACCGCGATGTCGGCCCCGGCTACCCGCAGAGCTCCCTCCGCCATGGCGCCGGCGGTCTCGGCGCTCACCGCTCCGTGCTCGGAGAGGACCTCAGGGCTCACTCCGAGCACCGCCTCTTTGGCGCTGTTGGCGTACACCACGGCGTCGAGAAGGAGATAGTCCGACGCGCCAGGCACGGCCGTCAGCAACTCGCCGACTCGGCCGCCTGTGCACGATTCGGCGACGGCCAAGGTCTTTCCGGCGTCACGGAGCGCCTTTCCCACGACCTCCGCGAAAGAATCGTCGCGTCCCCCGAAGACAGCGTCCCCGAGGAGCTCTCGCACCTCGGCTGCAATCGACTCGGAGCGCTGCTCCGCTTCCGCGGCCGAGGCCGCCCGAACATGCACCTTCACTTCGATTTCGGGGAAGTGTGCACGGTAACCGAGTGTCAGACCCGGATGCGTTTTTTCGAGCCCTCGAAGCGCCTGAGCCACACCCGACTCGGTCATTCCGAAAGTGCGAATGTGGATCTGATGCGTACGCGGCTCGGCAAGCGGTGCAATGGCTGGCGCTATCGATTGAGCGAAGATGTGCTTCATCTCTCGCGGTACGCCGGGGACGAAGAAGAATCGGGCGGCTCCCAAGGCCAGCGAGAAACCAGGAGCCGTTCCCACGGCGTTCGCGAGAACATCGGCGCCCTCGGGGAAGTCGCCTTGCTTGGCGTTCGACTCCGGCATGACGCGCCCGAACGCCTTGAACTTCTGGCGGATCCCTTCCACCACGCGTTCGTCGCGCCGAAGCTCGACGCCTGCCGCCGCGGCAGCGGCTTCCGTCGTGAGGTCGTCGGAGGTCGGCCCGAGCCCGCCCGTTACGACGATGACCTCATGGTCTTCGGCAAAGCGATGTATGAGCGTCACGATTCGTTCGAGCTCATCGTCGACCGTCGCGTGCTCCGTGACATCGAAACCGAGCCTCGTCAGCTCTTCACCGAGCCAGGCAGCGTTCGTGTTCACCAGCTCCCCTCGGGTGAGCTCGGTGCCAATCGATAAGACGGCGACAGTCATTCGGGTCGGCGAGTGTCCGCAAAAGCGCCACGGGCGTCAACCGCATTGCCCCAAGGGGTGAATGTGGTAGCGCCTCGGGAAGCTTTTCCGCGTTTCTCGTGTGGATAGGAGTCAGATGAACCGGATTTCGATGGGTACAGCATTGGGGGTGCTGATCGCCGCCACCGCCTTTTACGGCGGGGGACATGCGATCGCCGAGCAACAGAGCTCCGCTCTCTCCAACCTTCAGGTGACTCGGGTATCGCTCGACAACGGCCTTCGCGTAGTCATGAACCAGGACGACACCGTTCCGACGGTCGCCATTTCGGTCTACTACGACGTCGGTTCGCGCAACGAGGTCAAGGGCCGCTCGGGGTTTGCGCATTTGTTCGAGCACATGATGTTTCAGGGCTCCGCCAACGTTGGGAAGGGCGAGCACTTCGGCCTGATCATCAACCGAGGCGGGAGCGCCAACGGCACGACCAGCAACGATCGGACGAACTACTTCGAAACTCTGCCGGCAAACGAGCTCGCTCTCGGGCTCTGGCTCGAGGCCGACCGGATGCGCTCGCTCGCGATCACCCAGGAGAATTTCGAAAACCAGCGGATGACCGTGATGGAAGAACGGCGCCAGCGAATCGACAATCAGCCGTACATCCCGAGCATGCTTCGGATCAACGAGCTGGCTTACGGCGACTACTGGCCCTACGCGCATTCGACCATCGGGGACATGCAGGACCTGATCGACGCGCCGCTCGAAGCCGTTCAGGAGTTCTTCGACACGTACTACGCGCCAAACAACGCGGTGCTGAGCATCAGCGGCGACTTCAACGCGGAAGAAGCGATAGAGCTCGTGCAGAAGTACTTCGGAGACATCCCTCGGCGCGAGACGCCGGTGTTCACCGAGCCCGCGCCGCCATCCCAAAGCGCCGAGCGGGTGGAGACGATGTACGACGCGAACGCGACGCTCCCGGCATTCCACTTCGCGTTCCACGTTCCGCCAAACCGAACTGCGGACCACTACGCGCTCGAAATTCTCGCGTTAGTGCTCGGCGACGGTGAGTCGAGCCGGCTCAATCAGATCCTGGTTAAGCAAAAGGAGATCTGCCAGGACGTCGCGGTCGGCACCGACGACCGAAGGGGCCCCGACCTGTTCTCAGTCTGGGCGGTGATGGCGAGTGGGCACGCGCCGAAAGAGGCGCAAGACGTCGTTGTCGCCGAACTTGCATCAATCGCCAAGAAGGGTGTGAGGGAGCGCGAGCTCGAGAAAGCCAAGAACCGCATCCACGCGGCCTTCGTGTTCGGGCTTCAGTCGAACATCGCGCGGTCACAACGCCTCGCCGAGTACGAGCTCTACTGGGGCGACGCAAACTTGCTCAAGCTCGAGCTCGACCACTTCCTCGCGATCTCGCTCGACGACATCAAGCGGGTGGCGCGGACCTATTTCGACCAGAACCAGCGGACTGTGCTCAACGTGTTGCCCGGTGTGGCTCCAGCTTCGGAGGAGAAATGATGAATCCGCTTCGATTCGGTGCGGCGATCGCGGGCCTATCTGCCCTGTTCCTTCTGGCGGCCTGCGGTGGCTCGAAGAGCGGAGGCGAGGCTCCTCAATCCGCCAAGGACGTCCAGTCCGAAGCTGTGCCGACTCGAGTGGCTCCGCCCGCGCCTAGCGAGGCGAAAGACATGTCGCTTCCACCGGTGCAGGTCAGCGAGCTGAAGAACGGTCTCCAGGTCAACACCATCGTCACCGACCAACTCCCGGTCGTCTACGCCACGCTCGTAATTCGAAGCGGCGGCGAATCCGATCCAGGCCGGCTGCCTGGACTCTCGGGCTTGGTGGCGCAGATGCTCAAGGAAGGTACGACCAAGCGGAGCAGCGCCAAGATCGCCGAAGAGATCGAGTTTCTGGGCGCCGATCTTTGGGCGAGCTCCGACGAAGAGAACACCTACGTAGGTGTTCGCGCCCTTGCAGAACAGTTCGACGTCGTCATGGGCATCCTGGCCGAAGTCGCCGGCAAACCAGCGTTCAGCAACAAAGAGCTTCAGAAGCTCAAGAAGCGCGAGCTCGACCGCCTCGCACTCTCCGAGCGCGAACCTCGATACATCGCGCGCCGCACGTTCTACCGCCAGATTTACGGGTCTCATCCGTACGGAACCGTGGATACCACCCCGCAGTCCGTGAAAAGGGTGCGGCGTCAGGACCTGGCGCGCTGGCATCGCGAGCACTTCGTCGCCAAGAATTCCTTTCTCGTCGTTGCCGGCGACGTCGACCCCGCGCAGGTCGCTTCGGCAGCTCAGAAGACGCTCGGCGCGTGGAACGCCGGCAGACGCGCCGCTCCGACCTACGACGAGCCGCCGAAGATCACCGACCGGAGCATTCTGGTCGTCGATCGCCCGGGCTCCGTGCAGTCGGTCATCTACATGGGCAATCTGGCGATCGCGCGTGCGAACCGCGAATGGGTTCCGCTCAAGGTCGCAAACCAGGTGCTGGGCGGTTCGGCGGCATCCCGCCTCTTCATGGACCTACGTGAAAAGCGCAGTCTGACGTACGGCGCTTACAGTGCGGTCAGCGGACGGGTCGAAATCGGCCCGTTCATCGCGTACGCCTCGGTGCGCACGGAGGTGACGACCGAAGCGGTCGGCGCTTTCTTCGAGCACCTGTTGCGCATCAACCAGGAACCTGCCGAACCCGAAGAGCTCATCAACGCCAAGCGCTACTTGAGCGATTCCTTTCCCCTCAAAGTCGACACTCCGGGCAAGCTCGCCGATCTCGTGGTCGAGCTTCGCACTTTTGGCCTCGCGGACGACTACTGGGACCGCTACCGTCAGGCGATTCGAGCGACCAGCGCTTCCGAAGCCCAGTACGTGGCACGCAACTACATCCGGCCCGAGAGCGCCCTGGTCGTAATCGTGGGGCAGGCGGCCGATTTCGCGCAGTCCTTGCAGCAGTTCGGGCCGGTCACCGTTGTCTCTCCGGACGGCGAGGTGAAAGCCCGGTTCGAGGACAAGCGGCCCAATCTGGGCGCGTCTGGTGCACAGCGCGGCCCCATCCGTTAGAGTCAGGTCATGTGCGGAATCGTTGGTCATGTAGGTGACGAACAGGCCACGCCGATCCTGCTAGACGGGCTTCGGCGACTCGAATACCGGGGTTACGATTCGGCGGGCCTCGCCGTTCACGCGAAGGGCGGCATCGAGATCGTTCGCGCGGTCGGCAAGCTCCGCAACCTCGAAAAGGCGCTCCTCGAAAAGGGCCTGCCCGGCAGAGTCGGGATTGGGCACACGCGCTGGGCCACACACGGACGCCCATCGGAGGTCAACGCGCACCCACACGTCGCCGGCCCCGTCGCAGTGGTTCACAACGGCATCATCGAGAACCATCTCGAGCTGCGAGCCGAGCTCGAAGCCGATGGCTTCACGATGAGCAGCGACACCGACACCGAGATCATCTCGCATTTGATTCACCGCGAAACAAACGCGGGACACGAGCTCGTGCCTGCGATTCGGCGTTCGCTCGGGCATGTCGAAGGCGCGTACGCAATCGCCGTCCTCTCCGAGAACGAGCCCGAGCGGATCGTGGTAGCAAAGAGCGCAAGCCCGCTCGTCATCGGTGTTTCGAACGGCGCGACCTATTGCGCAAGCGACATCCCCGCCCTTCTTCCCTACACCAACCAGATGGTGTTCATGGAGGACGGTGAGGTCGCCGTGCTCGAAGCAAAGGGATTCACCCTCACCAAGCTCGACGGCACCGAGGTCAGCCGGCGCCCCCGGAGCATCTCTTGGTCGCCGGTCATGGCCGAGAAAGCCGGATACAAGCATTTCATGTTGAAGGAGATCTTCGAGCAGCCGCGGGCGCTCGAGGACACCCTACGGGGCAGATTGGACCGCGAGAACGCGGACATCGCGACACCCGAAATCGGGCTGAGCGAGGAAGACGCGAAGAGCATCAAGCGGGTGATCCTGCTCGCCTGCGGCACCAGCCACCACGCGACCATCGCAGGCCGCTATTGGATCGAGGAGCTCGCAAAAGTTCAGGCGATCACCGAGCTCGCGAGCGAGTTCCGAGGACGCGACGCCGTCATCGGTGAAGGCGACCTGGTGATTGCGGTCAGCCAGTCCGGGGAAACCATCGACACGCTGATGGCCGCCAAGGAAGCCAAAGAGCGCGGGGCCAAGGTGCTCGCGATCGCCAACGTAAACGGAAGCGCGATCCCACGCATGGCCGACGCGAGCTTCTACACCCACGCAGGGCCCGAAATCGGCGTCGCATCGACCAAGTGCTTCATGACCCAGATGGCCAATCTCCTGATGTTCAGCATCTGGCTCGGGCGTCGCCGGGGCACCATTGACGATGCGCAGGCCACCGAGCTCGTCGAAGGGCTAGCTCGCATTCCGCAGGTCATCAGCGAGCGGCTGCGTATGACGCACTTGACGATCACCGACATCGTCCGTGATTTCTCCGAGGCACGAGACGTGCTCTTCATCGGTCGCGGCCTGAGCTACCCGATGGCTCTCGAGGGTGCACTCAAGCTCAAAGAGATCTCATACGTCCACGCCGAGGGCTACGCGGCGGGCGAGATGAAGCACGGCCCGATCGCCTTGCTCGACGCACATGTTCCGGTGCTGGTGCTCTTGCCACAGGACAAGCACTACGAGCGGGTCTCCAGCAACCTGCAGGAAGCCAAAGCGCGCGAAGCCCGAATCATCGGCATCACCGTCGCGGGTGACACCAAGGCCGAAGAGCTCTGCGAGCGCTTCGTCGAGGTCGCGCCCACGCACGAAGCGCTGAGCCCTTTCGTGACCGTCGTGCCCTTGCAGCTCTACGCGTACTGCGTGGCCGACCACAAGGGCACCGACGTCGATCAGCCGCGCAACCTCGCCAAGACCGTCACCGTCGAATAGAGCCGCTTTGCAAGTCGGCCTCGTCACGACCGGGTTTCCGCGATTCGAGGGCGACTGCAGCGGCTCGTTTCTCTTGACTCTCGCGCGCGGCCTCGTCGAACAAGGGCATAGCGTCCGCGTTCTTGCACCTGAGCCCCGTCGGGCGATGCCCATGCCGTCCTGGCCGGGTATCGATCTGCGCTGGCTGCCGTACGCTCGGCCGCGCCGCCTTCAACGAACGTTCTACGGCTCGGGCGTCCCGGACAACCTGAGCATGCACCCCGCGCGCATTCTCGGCGCGGCGAGCTTCTCGGCGGTGCTGGCCGGGGCATCGAAGCGGGATCTCGACGACTGCGACGCCCTGTTGAGCTCCTGGTGCCTACCGAGCGGCTGGGCTGCATCGCGCGCCGCGCGAGGACGCCCCCATCTTTGCATTTGTCACGCAACCGACGTGCGCTGGCTCTCCAGGCTGCCGCGGGGTCGATCGGCGGCGCGTACGATCCACTCCGGCGCGACATCGATGTGGTTCTTGAGTCCCGTGCTCCGGGACCGGTTTTTCCAGGTCGCCGGGCTCGCCCCTTCTCGAACGACCACACACATCGGTTCGATGCCCATCGCACCACCCATCGAGCCGGGGGCAAGTCGCACGCTGCTGCGCCAGAAGCTCGGCATGGAGCGATTCACCTTGCTGTTCTTGGGCCGTCTCGTCCCGATCAAAGGCACGGCCGAGCTTTTTCACTCAGTAGCCAAGCTGCCGGAGCAGCCAAGCGTTCGGATCGCCGGCAACGGTCCCGAGCGAGCTGCCCTGCAGGATCTCGCGCAGCGGCTTGGAATCGACGCTGAGTTCGAGGGCTGGGTCTCAGGCGAGCGAAAGGAAGCCCTCTTGAAAGCTTGCGATGCCGTAGTGGTTCCCTCGCGACCGGACGACGGGCTTCCTACTGTCCTGTTCGAGGCCAAGGCCCGTGGGCTGCCGATCATTGCGACCGATCTCAGCGCGATCCCCGCGGAGCTCCGAAACCGAGAAGGCGTCGAGTTGGTTCCACCCAACGACCGTCAGGCGTTTCGGGATGCGATCATTCGCGCGCAAACCCGCGACGCCCTAGGTTCAGCGCTCAGGGTTTGACCCGCTGCGTCCCTTTGGGAGCTCGATAGGTGAAACGCTTTTCCGAGACTTCACGGTTGAACTTGATTTTCGCGAAGTCGAATCTGTTGCGGTTGCCGGCCGAGTCGATGATCAGAACTCGCTGCACAATCCCCGCCCGCTTGCCTTCGGTGGTCAGCGTTCGCACGTAGAAGACGAGTTGCTCGTAGTTCGGCGTCGGGCGCTTCGGAATGAGCTGCAGCACGTAACCACCTTGGAATTTCTCGTTGTCGTGCTCGAGCAAACGGACCTCGAAGTCTTTTTCGAGGTTACCGCTGCCGATCAGAAACGAAAAAGCCGAAGGGAGTTGGTCTTCTTCGAGTGCTCGCTCGATGAGCTGGCCGCCCTTTTCGCCTTCCTCGGGCGGCTGGTAGATCAGGAGCTTCTTGCCGTCACTGACGAAGACCTGACCGTTAGGCTGGGCGTAGTCCCAGCGCATCTTGCCTGGCTTCTTGAACACGACCTTCCCGGTCGCGCGGTCGTAGCGGTCGTACAGGCGCGTGTAGCGGGTCTGTTCAAAATCGGCCTGAAGGGTCTTGGTTTGGTCGTAGAACGACTGGACCAAGCCAATCACTACCGCCGGATCGAGCGGTTTCGCCTCTTCCGAACGGGCGGTGCTTCCATGCGAAAACAACACGAAACAAAGGCCCAACGCCCCCAAAACTCTGGTGATCATCAAGATATGAAACGCTCCCAGGCGCGTAGTATTCACCCTGCAAGAATGCGCACAAGCCGCCCAGAAATCCCCCTAATGTGGGATTGATCATGAGGGGCCAAATCCGTAGGATGGAAGAGG